>CAYSTR010000443.1:0-2973 GCA_964433745.1 uncultured Oscillospiraceae bacterium
CCCTAGCCGGTACATGTCAAAATGGTGAACCGTTACCCCGCCCTCGTCTGTGTGCATGTAGGCGTAGGTGGGGCTGGTCACCGCCGCACCCGGTATAAGCGTCTCCATTATAAGGGCGGTGAGGGTCGTTTTACCCGCACCCAGTCCCCCGGTATAGGCTATTATATCCCCTGGTTTAAGCTTTGCCGACAGCCTTTTAGCATAGCCTCTGGTCTCTTCTAGGGAGCGGGTGACAAAGCTTACTCCCATTAAAATAACCCCGTTATCTGACCGTTTTCGTCTATGTCAATCAAGAGGGCGGCAGGTTTCTTCGGCAGTCCCGGCATGGTCATGATGTCGCCGGTGAGCACCACCACAAACCCCGCTCCCGCCGACAGACGCACATTGCGCACCGACAGCGTAAAGCCCTCCGGTCTCCCCAGAAGTGCGGGGTCGTCCGACAGCGAATACTGTGTCTTTGCAACGCAGACTGGCAGGTCGGAGAAGCCCAGCGTCTCGAACTCCAAAATGGCATTTTCCGCACTCTGGGCGTAACTCACATGAGATGCCCCGTAAATCTCCCTTGCGATACACTCGATTTTCTCCTTTATAGGCAAGCTAAGGGGATAGAGAAAACGAAAATCGCTACCCTCCTCACCTGCATCCCTAACAGCCCTCGCGACCTCAATCCCGCCGTTGCCGCCCTTGGCAAACACCTCGGAAAGAGCAAAGCGCACCCCTGCATCCCGACAGTAGTCCGACACCACTGTAAGCTCCGCATCCGTGTCGGTGTCAAAGCGGTTTAGGCACACCACCACAGGCACACCGTACTTTTTGAGATTGTCCACATGGGCGGAAAGATTTGCAAGCCCCGCCTTTAGTGCTTCCACATTCTCGTCACGAAGCCCTGCCTTTGGTACGCCGCCGTTATATTTAAGAGCGCGGACGGTGGCGACAAGTACCGTACAGTCGGGGGTCTTACCCAATCGGCGGCACTTTATGTCAAAGAACTTCTCCGCACCCAAGTCCGAGCCGAACCCCGCCTCGGTGACACAGTAGTCTCCCAGCTTTAGCCCAAGCCGTGTGGCACGTACCGAATTACAGCCGTGCGCAATGTTGGCAAAGGGTCCGCCGTGGATTATGGCGGGAGTACCCTCCAGCGTCTGCACAAGATTGGGCTTAACAGCATCCTTTAACAGTGCAGCCAGTGCCCCTTGACAGCCAAGCTGCCGCAAAAATACCGCCTGACCGGAAAATGTGTAGCCGATTAGGACATTGGAGAGCCGCTCCTTCAGATCCAGAAGTCCGTCACACAGACAGAGTATTGCCATAATCTCGCTGGCAACCGTTATGAGAAATCCGTCCTCACGGGGCGTACCGTTGGCTTTTCCTCCAAGCCCCACCACAATGTCTCGCAGTGTGCGGTCGTTCATGTCCATGACGCGGCGGAACACTATGCGGCGCGGGTCGAGAGACAGCTCATTGCCCGACTGGATGTGATTGTCAATGAGGGCGCACAAGAGATTATTCGCGGCGGTGATGGCGTGGAGGTCACCGGTAAAGTGGAGGTTTATGTCCTCCATGGGCACTACCTGTGCATATCCGCCCCCGGCAGCCCCGCCTTTAACGCCGAACACAGGTCCCAATGACGGTTCGCGGAGTGCGATTACCGCATTCTTCCCCAGAGCGCACAGCGCCTGTCCCAGTCCGACGGTGGTGGTGGTCTTGCCCTCTCCGGCGGGTGTGGGATTGACCGCCGTCACTAGGATGAGCCTGCCGTCCTCCCTGTCAGACACGCGGGTGAACACGTCCTCACTAAGCTTTGCCTTGTATGAGCCGTATAGCTCCAGGTCGTCGGCGGATAGTCCCAGTCTCTCCCCTATCTCGGTTATCTTCTTTAGTTTTGCGCTTGTGGCTATCTCAATATCTGTCAGCATATAAATCCTTTCTATATGTGAAGCAGGATGACAGGAGGAAAAACACCCGAATTAACCGGTGTTTTCCAGCATCCTTTCATCCCCGCTTTAAATAAATGCCTGTGTTTATTATCTTCTTAATACTTACCCGATGTAAATGTCATCCTGTGTACCGACGCGGCAGGTGCGGATTTTTTCGTTACAGACGTTTCTCCTGCCTTTTTCAAGAATATATCCTTTATCTTAAAGTGCTCCACAAGCTCAAACAGCATGTTTGCCTGACCGGACAGCTCCTCACTGGCGGCGGCGCTCTCCTCGCTTGTGGCGGAGTTTGTCTGTACAACGGCGGATATCTGGTCAAGCCCTATTGTGACCTGTGACATAGCGGTGGCCTGTTCGGTGGAGGCGGTGGATATCTGCGCTATGACATCGGTGGTGGATTTTACTTGGTCTACTACATCTAAAAGCTCCTGTGCGGTGGTCTCGGCTATCTTTACGCCGTCCTCGATGGATGCAACACTGTCCTCAATGAGCTGTGTGGTGTTTTTAGCCGCTTCGGCGGATTTACCTGCAAGGTTTCGCACCTCGTCCGCAACTACGGCAAAGCCCTTACCCGCGCTGCCTGCACGTGCCGCTTCAACTGCCGCATTGAGTGCTAGGATGTTGGTCTGGAATGCTATATCCTCAATGGTCTTAATAATCTTGGATATCTCGGAGGATTTTGTGTGGATGTTGTCCATTGCCTTCATGAGCTTCTGCATCTGTTCGTTGCAAACGGTGATAGAGTTGGCAGTAGACTGCGCAGTGTCATTTGCGTTATGTGAATTGTCGGCATTTTGCCTTATCTGACCGGATATCTCAGAAATGGAAGCGGACAGCTCCTCTATGGAGCTTGCCTGTTCGGTTGCACCCTGTGCCAGAGACTGCGCCCCGCTGGACACCTGATCCGCTCCGGCAGATACCTGGTTAGCGGCGGTCTTGACCTGTGCTATGGTATCTGATATGGAGAAGATAAATTTATTAATGGACTGTTCTCTCTCCTCAAAATCACCGATAAAGGGCGGGGAGGGATTTAAAT
>CAYSTR010000444.1:0-2963 GCA_964433745.1 uncultured Oscillospiraceae bacterium
AGCAACGGAAGCTGGGCGACCTTTGCATTGATTGTTCAGATTATCTATCTGGGCTGCTGTCTTGCTTATAATATTTACTACCGTTACAAGTATTATCAAGCGTTTGCGGTACGTCCTGTTTTAAGTCTCATTATTGTTACACCCTGGATATTCTTTGCACGAGTCATTGATTTTCAAATTGCTTTTACGAAAAACTTCTCCTATTCAGGTGACGGTTCTGGACGCTCTGTCTCCGGTACTGCGCGTGAGGTGGCGGATATTCCGCAGCGTCCCATGGCAGCAGCCGGAGGTTCTATTACTGGATTATCGGGGATGTACGCAGGACAGGATTTGCCGCTTGCTAATAATGATGAGCTGATTATCGGACGTGACAATGTACTGTGCAACCTAATAATTGACCAAAACGCCGATAAGGTAAGCCGTAAGCACTGCGGTATTACATATGACCCGCTCAAGCGCTCATATACAGTGACCGACTATTCGACTAACGGCACATTTATAGACGGCGGAAGCAGACTGGTGGCGAACATGCCCTCCACATTACAACGCGGTACGATTATTGCTCTGGGCAGCCGTGAGAACCGTTTTAAGCTTAACTAATAATTAAGGCAATAAATAAAATCGGCGTAAACCAAAATTGGTTTGCGCCGATTTTCTGTTGTATAAAAGGTAAAAGATTTTTATTGATTTATCCTATGAGTTATTGTATAATATATTAATGGAATAAATAACCGATTTACAGGAGGATTTTAATGAGTTCATTTATACTGTCCGCGTTTGCTGATGAGATTGACATGAATCTTAATACACAGATGAGTGTGTTAAAGTCTCATTCGATTAATCATATTGAGATGCGCGGTGTCAATGGTGTCAATGTCAGTGAGCTTACTGCACAACAGGCAAGAGATATTAAAGCAAGACTTGATGACGAGGGATTCCATATCTCTGCAGTCGGGTCCCCTATAGGCAAGCAGGATATTACAGATGACTTTGAACCTCATTTAGAGCTTTTTAAACGTGTGATTGAGACTGCTCACATTCTTAATACCAAGTACATAAGGCTATTTAGTTTTTATATTCCCAAGGATTCTACTGAATATCGTGATGAGGTTTTTGAGAGAATCGACATACTTGTACAGGCGAACAAAGGTAGCGGTGTTACACTTCTGCATGAGAATGAAAGAGGTATATACGGCGAAAACGCTGAACGCTGTGTCGAAATTTTGAGTACTTTTAAAGATATGAGAGCCACATTTGATTCGGCAAACTTTGTTATATGCGGAGTGGATGCGCTTTATGCATTTGAGCTGCTGCGTGAGTATATCGCATATCTGCACATAAAGGACGCGTTCATAAATTCTGAAGTGATAGTTCCGGCAGGGCAGGGGGATGGGTGCATTCCGGAGATACTCTCACGTCTTAAATCATCTGGATATGAGGGATTTTTAAGTCTTGAGCCGCATCTGGCTGATTTTGAGGGATTCTCTGCTCTTGGAAAAGGGGTGTTTGTCAGCAAGGGCGGTGGAGGCGCAGAAAAGTTTGCCGTCGCTCTGGATGCGCTTAGACATATTCTAGATGGAATTTAAGTTAGTGTGATTTTTTTCGCATTTTTTGATATAAAAAAGGACAAAGGCATTGACAATATCTTCCGGTGATGGTATAATCGTTATAATCGGTGGATTGTGCCGATATTTCCTTGCCCCTTTAAGGGGTCTTATGTACAAAAGGAGGTGTTTAATTTGGAAAAACTTACCGCTGCTTAGGAGACCATAATGGTAATCAATCTGAAACTGGGTGAAGAGGCTGTTGCAGGACTTGTTGAAAAGTTCAAGGAGCTTATCGCCGCTAACGGGACGATTGAGAGTGTGGAGGACTGGGGCAAACGCCGTCTGGCCTACCCGATTATGGATGAGAACGAGGGTTATTACACTCTCATTAACTTTGTAAGTACCGCAGATTTCCCTGCGGAGCTGGATCGTGTTTATAAGATCACGGACGGCGTTTTGCGTAGTATCATAATCAAAAAAGAAGTTTCTAACAAAGAAGCTAGTAAAAAAGAAGCCTAATGGGGTGAGTGTGTGAATGTTGTTTCTTTAATGGGTAGACTGACCGCCGACCCGGAGCTTAGGTATACCCCGAACAACATAGCGGTGGCTACCTTTACACTGGCGGTAGACAGAGGATATGTAAAGCAGGGCAGTGAGCGCGTTTCGGATTTTATCCGCGTCGTGTGCTGGCGGGCTACGGCAGAGTTTGTATCGAAATACTTCCACAAGGGACAGCTTGTGGCATTGCAGGGTTCTATTCAAACCCGCAACTACACAACCAATGCCGGAGAAAAGCGCTATGCCGTTGAGGTGCTCGCGGACAAGGTGTTCTTTGCTGAACCCAAACGCGACAACCAACGCGATCAACAATCGGCTTATCACAATCCGTATCCGGACTACGATCAGGCAGGCGGAGCATTTATGACTCCTCCGCCCGCTCCACAGCCAACCTATACACCGGCACCGCAAGCACAGCCGCAATTTTCTTCCGGGGATTTCAGTGATTTCGAGATACTTCCGGGCGATGATGATTTGCCCTTTTAATCTTAGGATTAATCTATAATAAAGGAGGATTAATGTGGATAGAGACAGAAACAATCGTGAGGACAGAGGCGATCGCAGAAACGGTATGAAGAAAGCCCGCAGAAAGGTCTGTACCTTTTGCGCGGACAAGATTGATAATATAGACTACAAGGATGTACCCAGACTGAGAAGATGCTTGACAGAGCGTGCAAAGATACTTCCGAGACGTGTGACTGGGGCGTGTGCATACCATCAGCGTCAGCTGACAGTGGCTATCAAGCGCGCTCGTCATATTGCTTTCTTACCTTATGTCAGCGAATAAATAAGATTAACGGACGAACATGGTTCGTCCTTAATTTTTGATAAAATAACGTTTAGGGGTAATAGTCATGG
>CAYSTR010000445.1:0-2960 GCA_964433745.1 uncultured Oscillospiraceae bacterium
ATTCAAAATCCATCGGCGCAACACCGGCGGTATTGCTTTCATTGCTTATCTCAAGCAGCATTAAAAGGCTTTATCCCAATGCCGACAAACCGGTTGTATGCAGTATGGCCACAGATTATCGTGCCGAAATAGGTATGGATAACACTCACAAAAACTGTGTGGGAAGTATCTATCTACCTTTTACGTCAGAGGTCGAAAAGCTACCCTTAAACGAACAATCGGCACACTTCCGAAGCCTTATGAAGCAACAGAAAAGCCCCGAAGCGGTAAAGGCGGCAATGAATGCACAGATTGGACTTTTCGATAAGCTTGACACGATTCACACGCTGGAAGAAAAGCGCCAAATGATGAGGTTTTTTAATGATATGTGCATTGATACCTATGTCATCAGCTATCTCGGACAGTTTGCGCTTGATGCCTGTCAGGATTATATAGAGTCAATACACCTTTACAACAGCGGTGTACGTGGAGTGCGTGTCAATATGATTGCCGTGGGAAATACAGTCACAGTTGATTTCTTGCAGAGCTTTGAATCGGATTGCATTGTGAAAGCTCTGTTATCTGCACTTGATGAAGCAAAAATCTCATACACGGCAACTGAGCCAATCCCCTTTGAAACAGTCAAGGATAAAGCCTTTATCACTGCGAGCAGACAGGCAGAAAGATATTATAAATTGTAGGAGCGGTCTTATGTGGCCACCCGAATGGAGGTGAGGACAGTGGGAAATGTTGTATCCTATTTGCGGTGGCGTGGAGATTTGCCATTTGAGCAGTACCCCTTTAACGAAGCGGATAACCTTGTTCTGTCGGCACTTGCCTATATCAATCTAACTGGCATAGTGTCGGCGGAGCAGGATACATCTGTTTCAATAAGCGATGCCAGCAATCTGTTTTTTGAAATGCACAGCGAAGCGGAAATAGAAAAGATGAAACACGGTTTTTTGCCACCGCCGTCCTTGCTGAAAGAACTTGCGGCTACCAAGCGTTTTGGCAATGCACTGCTTTCGCACTATGTAGACATTACAGATGATACAACCCAATTTGCTGCTGTAACCATCACGCTTGATGACGGCACAGCCTTTGTTGCCTATCGTGGCACGGATACAACGATTATTGGATGGCGTGAGGACTTTCAGATGAGCTTTATGACCATCCCTGCACAAAAAATGGCGGTTGATTATCTGAATGTTACTGCCACCGACAGAGCAATCCGTGTGGGTGGTCATTCAAAGGGCGGCAACCTTGCTGTTTATGCTTCGGTTATGTGTGACGAAGCTGTCAAAGAACAGATTATTTCCGTGTACGACAACGATGGCCCCGGTTTCAGCTGCGAGGTTATGACGAGCGCACAGTACCAAAGCATACAGGGAAAAATCTTTCGCTTTATCCCCGAATTTTCTGTTATCGGTATGTTATTTGAGCATGAACCGCCTACAAAAATTGTCGAGAGCAGCACTGATGGACTGTTACAGCACGACCCTATGACATGGCAAATTGAATGCGACAGCTTTATTACAAAAACAGAGTTGACCCCACGATGCAGATTCCTTAATCAAATTTTTGACACTTGGCTTGAAAGTGCTGATAACGAGCAGCGACAGAGCTTTACAAAAGACTTTTTTGATGCACTTGGACAGGGCGGCAGGAAGCAAATCGCACAGGTTGCGAACGATGGCATCAATGGTTTTGAATCGGTTGTGGTAGCACTCATAAACTCGGATGAAAAAACAAGAAGCGGTATCAGGCAGTTTTTTGGCTCGGTAGCGGATAATTTCAAAAAGATAGATTATCTTGATGTATTGAAGCAAAAGGCGGCAATCAGAGGAGTATTGTTTGCACTTTTTGGGTTGCTATTTGTTGCAATACCGGAGATTGTTATGAGCTTCATCGGCACAAACATTTTTTTGGCAGTATTACTCTTTGCTGGCTACAAGCTCGTCCGTTATTATTTGTCATGGCGAAAGAATGAGCCTGTAAAACGGCATAGAGCTATTATATTTGGGGTGATTGCTGCCATCTCTATTGTATTTCTTGCGTGGAATCAAGTTTTGACCGTATCAGTAAACCTTGTACTTAGCGGTTTTTTGCTCACCAATGCTTACTTTGCTTTTGCAAACGCCGTCAAAGGCATTAAGCGAGGTAATCAGCAATGGTGGATGGGCATAACAAATGCCGTGATTTCCCTGCTGTTTGGTATAGTTGCTTTGGCAACGGTAAACGACCTTGGAATTCGCTATATTATGCCACTTGGAAGCTACTTGTTTATCATCGGTATTGGTAACATATCCACAGCAATCTATAATGACATTAAAGCAAAAAAAGAAGATTTTTATCTGTGAGGTGTACCGTTGTGAACACAACAACTTATAATTCGATTTCCACCGGTGTGGTTGTTATAGATGAGCATATTCCCGAAGCAAGCGCTCTTGCTTTGGTTCCTATAAAAAACAGCATATACGTTGATATGGAGCGGTATGCGGACATTTCGGAGGAATTTTCCCATTGCCTAAAGCCGATCCTCCGTATGTACAATGCGGCACTTAGCACCACGGTTTCGCGGCTTGAAATCATACAGGATGAGTTTTCCTACCGCAATATGAGAAATCCTATTCACCATATAGATTCAAGATTGAAATCAGCAAAGAGCATTTTAGGTAAGCTGCAAAGCCGTGAACATGATTTAACACTTTATGAAGCCTGCAACAACATTTATGACATTGCCGGTGTGCGTGTTATCTGCCCTTATAAGAAAGATGTATACCTCATTCGTGACCGTATCTTGTCGCAGGACGATATTGTGGTGATGGAGGTCAAAGACTACATTCAAAAACCTAAGGCCAATGGCTACCGTAGCCTGCACATGATTATCCGTGTGCCGGTGTACTTTATGGATAAAAAGCAGCTGATCCCCGTTGAATTACAGCTAAGAACAATGGCAATGGATTTATGGGCAAGCCTTG
>CAYSTR010000446.1:0-2956 GCA_964433745.1 uncultured Oscillospiraceae bacterium
CGTGAATGATAAAGTTGTGTTAATTACACCTGTCATATTTAAGGTGTTTGACGGCGGAAGATAGTTGTATGCGTCTGTTCCGGTTAGTGTATTATCAGACAGGGAGACGATAACCGGCACGCTTGAACCAGGCAGATCGGTGGTAAATCTTGCTGACAGAGCGGCAGGGTTTTTTAGCGAAACCTTGTCACTGCCAACTACTCCCGACAGCTTTGCTTTTCCTATAACGGTTGCTGTAAGATTCCCAGCCACATATTCCTTTGGGGCTATTGTTATAGCATTGGGAGCATCGTCGGAAATAAACGTAAGTGCGTAAGGATTAATCTTATAGCTTATTTTCGTTGTTCCGGAGTATGCCAGGTTACTGGCAACGGTTATTGTAGCGGTATAATCACCGGCATTTGTGGGAGGGGTAGAGGAGGAGTATCCTGTTCCGGATTTGGAAGTTCCTTCGTATAAGACGGTCACGGAATCCTTAGAAAGAGTACCTGCCGGAGCGTTTGAAAATGTAATACCGTTTAGATTTACTCCTTGAGGTGTACCGTTATATGTATATTGAGGAGCGGTTACTCCGCCTATCACAACCGGCATTTTATCTGAAACGGTAATGGTTACCGATTTTTCCGGACTTGAGTATGCGTTATAGTTTGTTGATGCATTGGTGGTTATCTTAAACACAGCGGTATTGGTTTTTGTACCGCTTACCGTTACACTTGCAGTAAAGGTGTTTTTTAGTGTGGCATGTCTGGTAAAGACAATAGTATCAGAGGGGGTTGTGGCATTGCCGCTTTTAGTCGCTTTTATATGGGAAGCATTAAAGCTCATATCCGCTCCCGGATTGTTGGGATTGTCCAGTGTTACCGTCAGCTGAACCAATCCTCCGGTTTCGGGAACTGTGAGGGGAGCTGCCGAAACGGATAAAGTTGGGTCAGCCGGGAGAACATTTATATACACCCCTGTCTTGGTGACAGTCTGACCGTTGTAGCTTGAAGAACTGTCGGGGGTGAAAACAATCTTACCGTTCGGGATTATCTCTGTTCCGGCGGACGTCGGTCTTGTTGTTATGCCTGTTAAATCAAGTGTAAATCTGCCATTAACTACTTGTCCAGAGGAGTCCTTTGCTCCATAAGTCCCCGTTTTTAGTAGAGCACTGTTCACAGTTTGCCCCAGCTTTAGTGTAATGTCTGCGGCGGTAGGCCATATGATGTTAGAAGCAGTAAGCTTTGGGGCAGTGATGGAACAGTTTTGGATAGTAAACTGATTGTTTGTAGCGGTAGTATCTATTTTATAGCTTCCGGCAGATGTACCTTTAAGAGCCGCATCCAGAACTGTCACTGTAACTGTCCTGGTTGTACTTTCCGCTTTATCGTCATATAAAGCGGTATACTTAGAGGTATCAGAAAGTGCTTCACCGGATATATCCAGTGAGATGTCATCGTTTTCAACTGTATCAATAAGTGAAATTGTAGGAGTTGTACCTACTGTAAGGTATGCTGTGGTGTTACCGTCATACGGTTTTTCAGCCTTTATACCCGATGCAGTGCCGATTTTAATTGTCTTTTTATTTATAGTGAGCGATTTAACCGAAGAGGACACTATACTGTCTGCATCCGGCTTGTAGAAAGCTCTAATGTTTGCCGTTCCGGCCTGTAACAGCTTATAATCTATAGTAACCTCCTGTGCTAATCCTACACTATCTGTAGTGTATTCCTGGGTATATAAATATTTACCGTTGTTTTCGATTGCTAATACTACCTTACCGTTTGTAACAGGCGAATCTTCGCCATTTTTAACAGTTATATCCGCTTTTACCTCATCGCCGTATGTAATTGCATTGCTTTTAGAAAGTGCAATATCTACAGTATTAACATCTAGGGAATCCTTTAATACCGTTATCTTCCAGTTGGGGTGAAGCTCACCGGAACTGGACAGTATGTTCTCCTTTTGCAAAGAGTTATAGTTACTGGTATTCGCCTCTTCGATTTCCACCTTAAAGTCTATATAAGCTTTATCTCCGGTTATATTTGATGTGCTTATTTCTGGATTAAAGGCAGCTTTATAAACTCCATTATCTTTTGAAAAGGTAATTTTAGAGAGCTCGGTAGGTGTTGTTCCATTATAAAGAGTAGGGGTTACTGTAATCTTGTCCGCAGCCGGGAGACAGTCCTCATTATGACTATTTTGTTTAGTATATGGATTTGATAGCGTGAGAACCAGATTCATGGTGTTACCGGGAACTACCATATACTTATCCGATGTAAGTGAAACCTGCCAATCCGCTTTTTCTACATACACATCAAGCATTTTCTCTGCGGGTGAGGATATGCCAGTCCAATCAAAATTATCGGCAGTGGGTCCCTTTACATAGACTGATTTAACCGATGTTTTTCCTGTTGTTACAGGAATAAAAGCAGGGTCACTCCAGATAAAGTTCCCGCCGTCCGCTCCTTTTACAGATGAGAGTGACGCTTTTAGCTCTGATAAGGCTTGTCCGAAAAATATCTTGCCGACAACCTTATCGCCCGAAACATCCACAGTCATTAATGAATTGTTTTCAGGCAGCGACATTTTTGTTAAACCAAATACGGTAACTGCGGGAATAAACATGGATATGCAAACAATAATACACAGTAACAAAGATAGTGTTCTTCTTAACACACTTTTCCCCTCCAACCCAATATACACAACTATATATAGTATAATCCAATCTTTTCCATATGTCAACCTGTTCCTATAGGGATTTGCATAGTATTTTGTAATTCGTTGTTTTTTTACTCTATTAAATTAAAAACTGATAAATTAAAACTTTGTTTTTTAAACTTGAAAATAACTTTTAATTAGGGGTTGACATTTTCGTTAAGATATTGTATACTATTCTTCGGCGATATTCGTTAATATAATTATGGCCTGGTAGTTCAGTTGGTTAGAACGCTAGCCTGTCACGCTAGAGGTCGAG
>CAYSTR010000447.1:0-2950 GCA_964433745.1 uncultured Oscillospiraceae bacterium
CTCATCACTGATACCGGGGTATAGCTTCTTATAATCTGGCTTGCGTTTAGCCATTGTCCGTTCCTCCAATCAGTTTTTTGTAGGCAACAAAACTGATTGGAGTAGGTGGTGAACGGCAATGTGGCAGTAGCTTGTCCACTCTAAGGGTTATGTAATAGCGGCTGAGAAAAAATATCTTTGCGATAGTTGGTATATTTGCATAAAATTCGGGATATAATAGTAAAAATGGGGTAGTGTGCATCTTTCGCTCCTAACGATTGCAGCTATCCCTTGCTGTAATCCACAGACACACAGCCGCAAAAATTGCAATTTTGTGGCTTGTCAAGCCCTGTGGCTTTTTAAGTTTTTATTGGCTTTTTCATAGAAATTTGTATAAGGCAAAAAAATAACCGCCCCTCGTTTGAGGGACGGTCGGCGTTCGACAGGATATTCATTTTTTCATCATTCGGCGGCAACACCCACCTTTTTCGTGTACACTCCATATTGACCTCTTTCTTGTAGAATAAAAATAAAAAGCGCGGAGAGCGATGATTGCTCACCGCCCCCTCGCGCTTTTGCGGGCAGCACATAGGCTGTACCACCGCATTTTTGTTATGGGATAATCACACCGTCCTTATCGGTTTTAATATCGCCGTCCTTTTTGTTGATGGCAAGTATGCCGTCACTGCGAAGTAGTAGGTCTTGCCGTTAACCAGTACCTTACCAGTTTTCATTTTTCCATCTTTGTGGAAGAAATACTTCTTGCCATCAATAGTTTGCCAACCGGTAACCATACTGCCATCGGCGTTAAAGTAATACTTACTGCCGCCGATGGTGGCAAAGCCTTTTTGCGCTTTACCGTCCTTATCAAAGTAGTAGCTTTTGCCGTTAATGACTTTCCAGCTTGAAACAACAATCTTGTTCTTTTCATAATAACTCAAACTTCCACTGTCGTTCATAGATAGCTGTGTAGCCGATAAGCCGCCGACGCTTGCATCTAAGTAGCGTTTAAGGATAGAAGCTACCTCGGCGCGTGTTGCCTTGCCTTGCGGGTCAAATAGGTTACCGTCTTTGCCGGAAAGAATACCGGCCGTTTGCATTTTCTCAATCGGCTCTTTTGCCCATGTGCCGAATTTAGAGCTGTCGGCAAATGTAACTTTATTTCGGATTGCAGGCAGAGCGATTTTGGTGAGCTTTGCGTAGTTTGCAATAAACGCCGCCATTTCCTCACGGGTTACTGCTCTGTCCGGTGAGAATGTGTCTTTGCCCGTGCTACTTGTAATGCCGTTTTCTACCGCCCATTGTACATACGGCCCGTAGTATTCAGTGATTTTTACGTCGGCAAAGACAGTTTTCGTGTACTTAGTCGTATCTACGCCGTACATTCTGCCAAGCACCGTAACGAACATTCCGCGTGTCATGCTGCCGTTAGGGTCGAATTTGTTATCGCGCACATGGGTGAATAACTCTCTTGCTGTGACGAAGTTTATTGCATCTTTTGCCCAGTGACCTTTGATGTCAGTAAGTGTCTTGGCATTGTTGCGGTATTCGTATGTGCCGGTTTTAGGGGCAACAAATGCGATACTATCACCAACGATACCGCTTAACTTGATGAGAGTTGCCTTACCGTCTTTGATTAAATATGGCACATATGAGAATAATCCACCATCGCCTGTTTGTGGGTTTGGTGTCGGCACTAATCCACCCGCGCCGGTACTTGGATTCTCTTTGACATAAGTCCCCTCAATCACATCGGTGGTCAACGTATACTTGGAAGCATGGGTAAAGTCAAGGCTAATTTTGCCGTTTTGTACATAGCTTGCAGTACGGTATTCCAGTCGTTTCGTCGTTTCATTGTAGTAGGACAAGAACAGTCGCTTGCCGTTATGTTTGCTATCCACAGGATAAGTCAGCTTTCCTGTGAACGGCAACGCACCGCTATAAGTGATTTCAAACTGCATTACCTCTTTGCTCTTGTCGTTTACGAGCGTGGAAAGAACGTTTTGTGCAATCTCTTTGACGGTAAGGTCATAGCCATTTGCATTGTAGTCAGATGTAATGCTCTTACCGTTAATTGACCATGTGTATTTGCCGTAGTTCAAAACCACATTGACATCTTTGCCCTTTGCGGCTGTGAGAATGTCGGTGGTGAGCTTGCTACCGCTGCTCATTGAAACTGCAACTGTACCTCCAGTAGGTGCGTCCTTGATTTGCTGTGGAATTGTCGTTGTGGTTGGTGTCGTTGTCGGAGATGTGTAATCTGAGCTACTACCGGTTGAGCCACCACCGACACCTGTGTAAGTCCATTGTGCGTAAATCGTGGTGTCTGCTGTAAAGACTGTGCTTGTTGTTACTGCTGTGCCACCGCTTGAAGCTGTGTACCAACCGTTAAAGCTGTAACTGCCGCTACGAGTAGGTGTTGGGATTGACGATAATTTGCCATCTGCTCCTGTTGTGCCACTTGTTGGAGATACAGTGCCTCCGTTTGCGTTAAAGGTGATGGTGTAGGTTGTGACATCGCTTGAAATATTAAATTTAGCACTTGCATTTGCTGTTACAGGTGTCAATACACCCTTGTTCAAAACACTTGCAGGCACAATCACAAGCATTTCCTCGCTTGATGCCGCTGTTGGTGTTCCGCTAAATGTTACTGTTACAGTTCCATCACCGTTACTTACAGCAGTTTTTACTGTTGCGACAAGTCCTGTAGGCAGATTTACAAACCAGCTTGAAATATCGTCGCCTTGATTTAATGCCTTGAATGTATTTCCGCTTGCAGAATCTGCTAAAGTTATTGTAACGTCAACAGGTGCAATTACAGTGTCAACCTTGCCGCTTACTGTTGCATTTGATATTGTAGCTGTCGCTGCATTGCCACCAATTTTTAATGCATTCGTGTCAAATGTGATAGACTTAGTAGCATCATCGCTGACAAAGTAATCTACATCACCGGAAGCTGAACCGGTTAGCA
>CAYSTR010000448.1:0-2945 GCA_964433745.1 uncultured Oscillospiraceae bacterium
GTTACCCTGTGCTTCTAGAATATCCAATATTTCATTCGGTATGTATTCCATGGGGGTGAAGATAAAACCGTCACTAAATTCCATAAAAACGCGCAGAGCAAGTTCGAGTGCTGGGCGAACATCGTCTGCTGTAGCTTATCTGTTGTAATCATGCTTTATCAATGTTCCAATCTTTCAAATATACTCATCTCAGATTAATTCCTTTCAAAACCTCATTTGTGGTGACGCCATTATAAGTGTATGAAAGCTCGTTTAATGCAAATGGAAGGTTTGCTCTGTTTTTTAGCTTAATGAGTTTATAGTTGATCTGCAAACGTTCTGCATTTCTGATAATAGCTTCACGAATAGATACTCTTGCTATTTTATCGGTGTTTTTTAGTATTTCTTCCAAGCTGCCGAACTGTTTAATTAAAGCTGAAGCAGTTTTGGGGCCAACCCCTTTTGCACCTTTTATATTATCGGAATTATCTCCTGTAAGGGATTTGAAGTCGGCATACTGGCAAGGTTTTATGCCATATTTACCTAACAAAAACTGTGAATCACAAATTATTGTTTTCACTCCGCGATATCTTAGCATCTGAACATTTTCATTTATAAGCTGATAAAAATCACTGTCGTTAGATGATATTATTATTTCCATATCACCTGAATATGTAAGCACATAACTTGCAATCCCATCGTCTGCTTCAAAATCTTTAATCTCTGCATGTTTAATGTTCATAAATGTTAAAGCTTCATATACATCATAAATCTGCACATAGGAATCATCTTCAACTTCGTCGGGATTGCAAGTTCGATTTGCTTTATAGTCGGGTAAAAATGCCGCTCTATCATTTTCATGTTCGCAGTCAAAAAGCACAACAGCATGCGTGGGATTTACCATTTTGATTATTTTAATTAATGCACCCACAAAACCTAATGTACCATGGATACCTTTTCCATCTTTATTAACAATTCGTGTCGGCATACCACAATACATTTGAAAATATAGGTTCATTCCGTCAACTATTAGGAGCTTGTCCATAAAGCATCTCCGTTAAATCCGTCAACATATTTTATGTTTAACTTATTATCGTTGTATTTCAATTGTTTGAATTAATTAGCATTTTACTGTCCTCTAGCGCCTCTATCCACAGCGTAGGAAAATGCTTCTCTACAAATGCCGATAATGGGTGATCTCCTTTTAATAGATTTAGACGTTTTATTGCACCTAAAACCATATTGCGGTTCATGGTGTGTTCTTGTTCGGTTAAATCATCGAAACGACGGATAATTAGCTCTCCGCTTTTTTCAAATTCCATTATCCGTGTATAAGCATTACGAATGACCTCGCAATCGGATACAACTACTGGCTCGTATGATACGGCGGCAAGCTTAATGCCTGTTTTATTATCTGTAGAATAATCACCTTCACAGGTGTATATATAACCCATCACTCCATCATACAATTCCTGCAATGCGCCCTTGTGGCTTTCGGTATAAACAGGCATTCCGTCTTCTCGAATATTAAATGTCATCCACTTATATGCTTTATTCCATATATATATCGAAGCAAGAGCCTTGTTAGTGGATAGATATACCGCTGCCTCCTTTAGATTAGAATGTGGGTTGGCAAATGGATTAAGTATCGTCAGTCCGCCTACAATGGTGCCGTGGTAATATTGTGAAATATAAATCACCCCGTATCAGTTTAAGAGTTATTCTAAAGAAATGGGTAAGGTATAGATCATATAATAATGCATAGTAATTCTAAATATAATATACCATAACTGGATAAACATTACAATGTGTTTTGTAAAATAAAGAGATAATTTTGCTCTATCTTTTATATTAATTTTATCACCCCCCCTTGACAAATAACATATGTTCTGATTTACTATCCATATCAACCCACTACTATATAAAGGAGACAAAGAATGACAACATGAAAGAGCAAAACGAGCAGCCGTTCGGGGAGTATGTCGAGGTCCTTCGCAAAGAGAAGAGTAAATCTCTTCGTGAAACGGCAAGGGCAATCGACGTCTCACCCCAGTTTTACAGCGAAGTGGAGAAAGGACGACGCAGCGCGTTTACTGCAGATCGCCTTCAAAAGCTTCGTACCTTCCTGACCCTATCAGAGACTGAATCAGAGGTGATGTATAACAAAGCGGCCGAATCCCGCAAGGCAAAGGACATAGCCGTACCCCAGGATTTCTCCGACTATATCGTGGAGCGGGATTATACCATGTCAGCACTTCGGTTGGCAAAGGAACTCGATGCCAATGAAGAAGACTGGCAGAGGTTTGTTGACGATTTATTGCGACACCGAAAGGAGTAGACAGAGGTTGATGACCCAGTTCAGCTACAAACAAACAACTACAGGTGTACCCATTATCAGTGATGAAGATATTGAAAATGACGTTAGTATCCTTCTTTCCGATTTTAATGCGGATTTATTGTAAACACCCCAACCGCTTGATGTTGAAGCCTTCGCCGAAACCTATCTTGGTCTGAATATCCATTACGAGCACTTATCACATAACGGGTACATCTGGGGGCGCATGGTGTTTAATAACAGACAAATTCCTGTTTATGTACCTGAACAAAACTGCGCGGCACTTGTACCTATTGATGCAGATACCATCGTTATAGATAACAACCTTCTAAATGGAAATAACGAGTTTGCCTTTCGCTCTACAATAATGCATGAATGTGGTCACAGCTGTTATCACGCACATATATTCCGTGAGGACGATAACCAGCTATCGCTGTTTACAAATGAAAATCCATGTGACCGGTTGGCTGCCACAGTGTGCAGATCAAGGGATGTATCAGGAAATGGTCGCTGCAGTTTGGTCAGCGATCACGACTGGATAGAGCATCATGCAAAATACTTCAGTGCAGCAATTCTTATGCCAAAGCCTACGGTTCGTATAGTCTGCTCCAGTTTCAAACGGGTAATATCA
>CAYSTR010000449.1:0-2943 GCA_964433745.1 uncultured Oscillospiraceae bacterium
TCCCCTCCCGTCGGTTATCCTTTTTAAATTTACCCATTGTCGTGTTGTAAAACATTCTTAGCTCGTCCATGTTTGGAATATACTGCTTCATATCAATGCCCCCTTTATTGTAGATAAAAAATAAGGAATTAGAAGAAGATTATCTCTTTTCCTAATTCCAAGCCCTTAGACAGCCTTGTTCAGCTTCTTCATGAGGGCGGATTTTCTTCTTGCGGCGGTGTTTTTGTGTATAAGGTTTTTAGCGACCGATTGATCCAGCTTCTTGATAGCAATCTTTACGCTCTGCTCCTTTGCGGTCTCCCCTGTTTCAAGTGCCGCATTGGCTCTTTTAATCACAGTTCTAAGTGAGGACTTAGCGGATTTGTTACGCATGGTCTTTACCTTGCTCACCAGCACACGCTTTTTAGCGGATTTTATATTAGGCATATTTACACCTCCTTTGTTAACTCGTATTATTTTACCACTTTTTCTAAATAAATGCAAGTGTTTTTTAAAATTTTTTTTGGAGTGATGATATTTGTTCAGAACCGACCTTGCAGTCGAGCTAAGAGAAAACGTAACCCGGTCTGATGGTATAAAGGTAAACGAGAGAAATCTTGGCGAAATCTCTGTGAGCACTATTGAAATAACCGACGAGCAGACAGCCAAAGAGTTCTCGAAGCCCATGGGAACGTACACAACCGTCACAACCCCGCCCATAGGAGACGCGGGCGGTATATATCCCGAAGCACTAGAGGTATTGCACAAGGAGATAGCCGCTCTACTGCCCGAAAACGGAGAGGTGCTCGTTGTAGGGCTTGGTAATACGGAAATCACCCCGGACGCATTAGGTCCTAAGGTTATTTCACAGGTGCTAGCAACCCGCCACATTCAAGGAGAGATTGCAGAGAGTGTGGGACTAGGCGGTATTCGTCCTGTCGCCGCAATAGCTCCCGGAGTGCTCGGTCAGACCGGTATGGAAACCGGCGAGATTGTATCCTCCATCGTTAAAGAGACTAAGCCATCCTCTGTTATCGTCATAGATGCACTGGCATCACGGTCACTGTCGCGTCTAGGCTGCACCATTCAATTATGCAATACCGGTATCTCCCCCGGTTCGGGTGTTCACAACCGTCGCAAGGAGCTTAGCAAGGAGACGCTGGGAGTGCCGGTTATAGCCATTGGAATGCCGACCGTCGTGGATGCGGTGTCCCTGGCGGGGGATCTTCTGCACAAGGCAAATATTGATTCCCACGAGGAGATTACAAAACAGATAGAACCCCACGGAGAGGCTATGATAGTCACCCCGCGAGATATTGACCTTATTATTGAACGATGCGCAAAGCTTATTTCCTCGGCAATCAATAAATCTCTCCATCCTAATATCTCGGATGAGGACATGCAGTTTCTCGTCAGCGGTTAACAGGAAAGAAACAATAAAGTTTTAATATCGGAAAATTCCGCATATAGTTATATAAAGACAAGCAAAAGGGGTTTTCCGGTTGACACAGCGGGGATATAATAAAAAAGTAAATATTCGTTACAGCAGGCTGCTAGTATGGGCGGCTGTGCTTACCTGTGTTGTATCTTTCTTCGTAACTCAAGGGGAAAGCTTTATAAAAAACTGCACAATTATTTCTGCTTATATAATCGCTCCCGAAAGCTATATCTATAAGCTTAATAAACCGGCAGAAGAGAATCAGCCGATTTATGAGTTTATCAGAGAAGAAGTAAAGGATACACCTTCGGAAACACCTACCCAAAAAAACGAAGAAATTACACCGCATCAGACCGAAACCGGTATATCGGAGGAAGAAACGGACGAAAATCTATATACGGAGTTAAAGTACAGCACCGAACAGCCCAATCCCGATACAGCGGGAACTATAATAGAAGAGTGCTTTAACTCTGTAGGCTCACTTCCCAAATATATTCCGTTCGGCAGCGGATATGTACAAAACCTCACCAATCTTACCGTTACAGAGGTGCTCAACGAGCTGAATAAGCCGAGCGCTCTTTCACTATCTGCCGGAAGCGAGCCGCAGGTACTGCTTGTTCACACCCATACCACCGAGAGCTATGAATACTTCGACATGGGACTTTATGATAAGGAGTATACCGGCAGAACCACCGATCCCCGCTACAATATGATAAGAATCGGGAAAGAATTTGAGGATGTACTAAAGTCGGCAGGAATCGGTGTAATTCACGATAAGACCGTTCACGATTATCCGTCTTATAATGGCGCATATGAACGCAGTGCAGAAACTATTAAGAAATACCTTGAAGAATATCCCAGTATACAGGTTGTCATCGACCTCCACCGTGACGCTATCGAACGCAAGGGCGGGCTTCGCATAAAACCGACAACCGAGATAGACGGCAAGAAAGCCGCACAGGTTATGATTATTGCCGGATGCGACAACGGAAGCTTTAACATGCCGACATGGAGGGATAATCTGCGCTTTGCCGCCGCGTGGGAGAGCAGCATGGGTAAGCTGTACCCCACATTGGCACGTCCTGTATGCTTTGACTACCGCAAGTACAATCAGGACTTAACCGCTGCTTCACTGCTTTTAGAGGTGGGAGGTCATGCCAACACCTTAGAAGAGGCAATCTATGCCGCCAGACTGTCTGCTGAAGCACTTAGCGACATTTTACTTAATGCTGTTGGAATAGGAAAAAAATGAGAGTTTTAAGCTTTAAGCACGTATTAACATCGTTTTTAGTGACATTATTTCTTCTTTGTCTTGTAATAGGTTTTATTTTGGTTCAAGACGGTGCTGTCAAGACAGGATTATATCTTGTTAAACCCATACTATCCCTCGATGAGGGCGGGATAATGCTGTTCGGAATTAATTTCGGAGGCTATTCACCGCCTAACCAGCTGGTTCGCTGTTTTAACGCTTGTCTAAAGCTAATGCCGTCGTGGTTTCAGCTAAGTGTAAAACTCATTCCCCGTGC
>CAYSTR010000450.1:0-2941 GCA_964433745.1 uncultured Oscillospiraceae bacterium
AGAACATAAACCTGTTTGTAGCTGTAAGACGTATGTTTGACGATATGGGGCTTTCCTTGACGGACAATGATACCGCTATCATAAACAATGTAGTGGCGCAGTACTGGCAGGTGTACGGCGAGAGCTATAAAAACAGCGGCGTATCCGAGAACAGCTTTAAGCTCTATATCGAGAGCCAGTATAAAGAGGATAAGGTCTTTTTGGCTCTCTACGATGAGGGCGGTACTAAGGAAGTGTCCCGCGAGGAGCTGGAAAAGGGCTTACAGGAGCAGTTCGTATCCGCTCACTTCCAGCCGTTTTATAAGACAGGTTCTGATGGTGCTCTAGAGGGCGACGCGCTTACAAAGGTAAGGGACGAGTACAACGCATTTCTTGAAGAGATGAAAAAGCTCTCCACACCGGAGGAGATTGATCTGCTTATAGCAAAAAGAGCCCACGAGCAGACCCATACAACCGCCGGGACAGAGCATAAGGATACCGAGGAAGAGGTAAAGGTAGAGTACAATGAAAACGGACGCAGTAAAAACGAGGTAGTTATTGACATAACTAACACCGGTACACTGTCCGAGGACTTTGTAAACATCCTAAAGAATGCACCGGTAGGTGAGGTGTCCGGACACGAAGCTGACGATTTCTTTATTGCCATATACAAGCAGGATTTAATGAGTGACAGCTATTTCTTTGACACCTATAATAAATCTGTACTGGGAAATCTCAAGCGCGATGAGTTTAAGTCCGAGCTATTAAACACTGCTGCTTCCTTGAATATAGAGGTTAACGAGCAGGCGAAAAATAAGTTTGAGCCTTCTCGTGTGGAATTAAAGTAGGTTTCAGGATTCAGAATTCAGTTAGAAATGGGGGATTATTCATGTCACGAATAAATACAAAAAAGCTCATACAGCTGTCGCTGTTTATTGCGCTGCTGGTGGTTCTGGATCTTCTAAACATCGGAATGATAAGAATCCCGCCTGTTTCCATAACAATTATGCATATCCCTGTTATAGTGGGAGCCATTCTTTTAGGACCTATAAGCGGCGGCATCTTAGGAGCGGCGTTCGGGATTATCTCTATGATAGAGGCGACATTTCGACCGGGTTCGCCTGTGGATATGCTGTTTTCCCCTTTTTCAAGCCCAAATCCTCTGCTTTCTGCCGTGATGTGCCTTGTGCCGCGTATACTTTTAGGACTCATTGCAGGGTATGTGTTCCTTCTATTAAAGCGGCTGTTTAAGGAACGCGACAAGAACGCCGTATCGGTTATTGTGACGGCGGTGTTCTCAACAGCTTGTCACACGGCGCTCGTACTGGGTTCTCTGTCTCTCTTTTTCGACGCTCTGCCGTTTAAGGAGATATTCGGCATTATCATCGGTACAAACGGGCTTATCGAGATAGCTGCTGCGGCATTTTTGTCGGTTACACTGGTTATTCCGCTTGCAAAAACAATCAAGCGATAGATTAGATTTAGGGGGCATACCTATGACAGTTAGGGAGATTATGTCTATATTAAAAGCCCGTGTCATTGTCGGTGAGGATTGGCTGGACAGGGAGGTCAAGACGGCCTGCGGCTCTGACATGATGAGCGATGTACTGGCGTTTGTCAAGGATCAATCGGTGCTCTTGACAGGGCTTGTGAATCCGCAGGTGGTGCGTACCGCCGACATGATGGATATGCTGTGTATTGTGTTCGTGCGGGGAAAAACGCCGGATGATACGATACTGGAGCTGGCAAAAGAGCGGCACATTGTTTTACTGACGACCGACTACAAGATGTTCACCGCCTGCGGACTGCTCTATGAAAGCGGGCTGCACGGATAAACCGGAAGGGGGCAGGGGCTTTGGATGCTATAAAGCTAACATATACCGTACCCGGCGACGATTTTACCCGGGCAGGCGAGGCTTCCAGCGAGGCTAAAAAGGCGCTCAAGCAGCTGGGGCTTAATCCCGAAATAATAAGGCGGGTGGCTATTGTCATGTATGAAGGCGAGATAAATATGGTCATACATGCAAACGGCGGCACGGTTGAGGTAACCATCGACAAGAAATCTATACATATCGTTATGACAGATACCGGAAAGGGAATCCCCGATATAGCAAAGGCTATGGAGGAGGGATACTCCACCGCCCCCGACAACGTGCGTTCCTTAGGGTTCGGCGCGGGTATGGGGCTACCCAACATGAAGAAATACTCCGATGAAATGACAGTGGAGAGTACAGTAAACGTGGGTACAACAGTGCGCTCGACAATCTTTATAAAATAATATTTGACGGCCGGGGGTCAGCAGAGGGCCTTGCACAGAGAAGTATAAATTTTCGGAGATAACCGTGAGCGAGTTTTTTCATTCAGTGACACTGGATAAGGACAAATGTAAAGGCTGTATCAACTGCATTAAGCGCTGTCCCACCGAGGCAATCAGGGTGCGAAACGGCAAGGCGGCTATTATCGCCGAGCGCTGTATCGACTGCGGTGAATGTATACGCGTCTGTCCGCACCATGCCAAAAAGCCCATATTTGACAGGCTTCCTCTGATGGATGAATATAGGTACAAGATTGCACTGCCCGCCCCCGCATTCTACGGACAGTTTAATAATCTTGACGATATTGACATTGTCCTGCGAGCGCTCATCGCTCTGGGGTTTGATGAGGTATACGAGGTGGCGGGCGCTGCCGAGCTTATCTCGTTCTCCACAAGACTTCTCATGCGGGAGAACAAGCTTATTAAGCCGGTTATCTCCTCTGCCTGTCCGGCGGTGGTGAGGCTTATAAGAGTGCGTTTCCCCGAGCTTATCGAACACATTCTTCCGCTTAACGCCCCCATAGAGCTGGCAGCCAGACTTGCGCGTAAAAACGCTGCCGAACGTCTGGGGCTTAATCCTTTGGATATCGGTGTATTCTTTATCTCTCCATGTGCGGCAAAGGTGACCGCGGTGAAGATGCCGCTGGG
>CAYSTR010000451.1:0-2935 GCA_964433745.1 uncultured Oscillospiraceae bacterium
CACTCATCTTTTTCATGTTCATAATACAAGCTCCTTTTATTTAATTTTAAATAACCTTAGCAATATTGAAAGTTTGCCACAAAAAACAAAATTTTACAATAACATTATAACATAATATTAAAAAAAATAAATATTTAATAATTATTATGTGGCCATTATGCCGCATGGAAAGGGCTCCGATATTAATATAGAAGTAAAAAGTGAAAAATGTGTCACTTTATGTGAGCCGTTTTGCAGACAAAATCAGTCTTATATATTAGAAACATATATTATGCACATATATTTGGCGATATATTTTATTGATAGATATTGTAAACACTACATTTTCTAAAGGATTTGGCAGGAAGATGAACGAAACCATTTAAATGAATTGTTGGGGATACAACAAAGAAAGAAGAAAGGGAGATTGTTATGAAGAGATTAAAGAGATGGCTGGCACTTCTGTTAGCAGTTACATTACTTGGATCAAATGCAATTTATTCGCTGGGCAGCAGCTTAAAAGCAAATGAGCTTGCGCAGGAAGAACTGTCATTAATCGAGGGGCAGCCGGAAGAAGAACCAGTGGAGCCGGAAGTCAATATGGAGGGCGCGTCGGTTGACATCGTAGAGTCCCCGGCACAAGAACCGGCAGAGGCATCGCAGAATCTCGCTGCCGCACCTATGTCGGCGGAGCCGCAAGAACCGGCACCGGCCGCGCAGGAGGTGCCGCGTTATACCGTTACTTTTAAATATGTAGATCCTACAACAAATGAAGCGAAAAACATTGTTGATCCGCAGTTGATAAAAGAAGGTGATGCGGCGGAGATTCCAATCAAACCTGAGTTTGACGGATATCAGTTTGTAGAGTGGAGAACAGAGCCGGATTTGACGGCAGGAGAGAAAAAAGAAGAGAGCGCGCTCCAAAACATTACGGGTGACATGACCGTATTTGCGTTATATAAAAAGATAGAAGAATTTTATACCGTAAAAATAAACTACTTATATAAAGATACAAACAATGCGGCGGCAGCTCCTTTTGAAGTAGAAGTACCAAAGGGAGTACGTTATGAAAAAGAAGTAACTTCTCCGACGGTCGCAGGATGTACTCCTGATCAGCAGAAGATCTCGGTGAATACGACAGAGACATTTGAAGCAACAGTAAGTTATACAGGAGCAGAGGTAAACTATACGGTTCAATTCCTAAAAGAAAATTTGGATGGGAATAACTATACAATAGCGGATTCTGAGACGGCGACAGGTGTCGTTGGAACCAATACAGATGTTCAGCCAAGAATATATGAAGGTTTTACCGTAGAATCAATCAATAATATTACGTTAACGGCAGACCAGAATATCGTTGTTGAGGTGAAATATAAAAGAAATAGTTATACGGTTAATTTTAATATGGACGGAGGCAGTTATGTAGAACCGAAGACATATTTATATGGAGAAACGGTAAATGCTCCGGAACGTACACCAACCAAGATAGGGTATAACTTTTTGAAATGGAATGGACTGCCATCAACTATGCCGGCAAAAGACGTGGTAGTGACTGCGGTCTGGCAGTCAACTTCGACGGCATCGTACAAACAAGTCTTTTGGATTGAAAAGGAACCCGGTTTAAATGGGGAGCATATGGGTTATGACTACCTGACAAGCGAAACATCCAGCGGAACGGTGGGAACGTTAATCCCGACTGCGCCATATACGATATATAATGGAGAGATGTATGGCGGGATGTCTAATAATGGGGAATTTATCTATAATAATGAAAAATCGGATGGAACTGGAAATCGGCCCAAAATTACCGCAGATGGTCAAGGGGTAAAGAATATCTATTTGGATCGGAATGTCTACTCAATAAAGTTTTACTCGATAGATAACGTTAACCAGGAGATTCCCGAATTAAGAATTAGAGCTAAGGCAGGACAAAATATTCTTGGAGTCTGGACGGATGAAGCACATGCTAAATTTAATTGGTTTGACAAAAATAACAGTAGTATACAGGGACCTCATTTTTATTCGGTCTTGTCACATATGCCGGCAAGAAATATAGAAGTATGTGCCTATAAGAAAGATTCTGAAGGAAATAATATTTTATTTTATATTGAAGGATTGGATGGGAAAAAGCACTTTTTTAATAATTATAGTGGTATCACATGGAGTAGATTAACAGACGAAGATAAGACTCCGATCTTGGGCTTTACCTTTAAAGAATGGGGAAACGCTAATGCGCCTGCGCCTTTTCCTGGTCGCGGGGAAGAAGATGCCAATGTGAACTATAACGGAGGTTGGCTCTATTATACCCGTAATACTTACGAAGTCATATATGAAAACTGTACAGGATTAGCGAATACAAGTATTAAATATGAACAGACGATTGAAAGTGCAAAGCCATTAGCAGAGCCAGGCAGACCTGCCAATGTGGACAGTGATTACCTGTTCGGAGGCTGGTACTGGTCTTCGGGTTATGAAGAAAGCACAAAGGTTACAGATGCTGACTGGAGCCGCAAAATGCCTGCGCACAACCTGCAGGTGTTCGCAAAGTGGATTAAGCCAGAATATACGGTATCTTTTGAACCAAATGGTGCAGAGCAGTCGGTTTCTCCTGTGACCGTATATAAATATGAAACAATCCAGCAGCATTTGAGAAATGACCTGAAAAAAGACGGTTTTACTTTTACCGGCTGGTATACGGATGCTGAATGCAGAAGACCGTTTGTGGCATCTACCCAGATCATAAAGGATATGACCTTGTATGCCGGGTGGTCTAAAACTACGGGAACGTATAGTTATACCATAAGGGGTGTAGATGAAGCGGGTCTGCCGATAGCAGGATTTCCGGTTTCGACAAATATTGGTCAAATAAATGGAACTTATAATGTGCTTGCACCATCCGTAGCAGGATATATGTCTTTGGTAACAAATAAAGTTATTACCTTATCCGAAGACAACA
>CAYSTR010000452.1:0-2930 GCA_964433745.1 uncultured Oscillospiraceae bacterium
CTTTCCACATGGCAGTTTCCGGTGCGGCAAGATTGCTCGGGTCGGCTTTGAGTATTGCTGCACGCTTCATTTCAGTATCGGCGTAGGCGTAAACTCTTGTGGTTTCCACCTGCGAGTGTCCTAAGTATTCAGCGAGTAGCGCAAGAGGAAAACCACTTCTGTATAGATGAATGGCTCTTGTATGGCGAAGTTGGTGGGGGTGCACTCGCTTTGGGATTTCGTCACACTTTAGCTTTGCTTGTTCGCCGTATTTTTTCATAAAGCTTGCTACGGCATCGGGTGACATTTGCTTTTTCTCTCCGTGGATAACTGTGTAAAATACAGGCGAATCATCTTTTAAGCTTTTCCCGACATGAAAAGGTTTGCATAAAAATGGATGAAACGCACTGTTTTTTCCATAAGTGGTACAGTACGAAACTTGCTACCTTTTCCCAATAGTCTGACATAAGGATTTGGCGTATCCAGTTCAAAATCGTGCAACCTTAAATTCAACATTTCTCCACACCGTGCCGCCGTATCGTACATTAAAGTCATAAAAAAATTGTCCCTGATTCCGATGGTGCGGCTGTGATTGGGTGCAGAAAGCAAAACTTTTAATGCTTTTTCCGAGAGAAACTCCACGATTTTATCCGGTGCTTTTTGTGTCGGAACATTAGAAATCTCAGCTTGTAATGCCACATTTGCAGGATTTCTTCCCGCGGAGTATTTTACAAAAGAGCGAATCGCCATCAGGCGCTGATTTCGCGTTGATGCACTACATGTTCTTTCTGTTTGAAGATAATTAAAAAAATTTTCAACATATACAGTATTCATGTGTGCAAATGACAGCTTATGGAGAGGGATGTTTTTTACGTCGGTGAGGTAATCCACAAAAAGATTCAGGGATATACGATATGAACGTATTGTATTTTGGCTGTAGCATTGAGTGACAACGGTACTTACAACTACACAGGCAACAAAACAGGCACGGTTAAGAGTGGTGATACCATTCTGCTACGCCACGGGTAAAGCATTACTAGGAGTGGGAGAGATTATGTCAGCTATAATGCCGATGTTGACCAGCATGGTAACGCAGCATTGCGGTAACAAAGCCGCAACCGGCTACGAGGAATGTGTTGCAGCAGAAAACAGGTCTTATATCAAGCAGCTCGAGGGTAAGGTCGTAGAAATGAGCGCGTTGTACGGCACGGAGAAGTCCGAGCGTTACGCTGACAACGTTGGAATATCCACATACAAGGATATCATGAACAGCGAGATAAGACCTCTGCGCGAGCGTGTGAACGTGCTAGAACGCGAATCTGCTGTTAATGAAGCAAATCTTAACGGCTATAAGAACGAGGTTGCGGCAGAGTTCCGCTGTATGGGTAAAACCATCAAGGAGGTAAACCGCAGTCTTTCCGATCGAATCGCTGCCATGCAAGAGCTTGATGATTATAAGTATATGCAGGGTGAGCAGCTGCTTCCGAAGTCAAAAATATGTTGGAAGAGCGGATGTTCAAAGGGCTGCAACGAAGAGGATTAAGCTCACAATTTGTTTTAAGGGTGGCAACAGCCGCCCTTAAAATCTAAGGAGACTGTTATGAAGATTGAGTTATTGCTATCGGCTGTAAACAAATTCTATCAAGAAAATATTTCACCTATTTCTCCCGAACATAAGGCACAAAGGCGTATGGTTTTATGGTGGGTAAAGGGTCAAATTAAAAACAAGAAAAGTCTTATTCCCATAGCAGGGGATGAGATTATTGATTTTGAGGAGTTTGTTGAAGCCGCCAAGGAGTATATGCAGGAAAAGAAGCTGATAGAGATACCGCAAATTAATTTAAAACTCAACGAACAAGATCTTGATAAGCTTCTGGCTGTAATTTCGCAAATGACAAAGGAGAAAACCGATGATACAGTTTGAGGAAATGATCGAGCGGGTATACGATGAGATATCAGATAGTCAGCATTATGCCGATATGGCGATTGATCTTAAGGATTCTGACAAAGATACTGCCGACTTATATAATGCGTTGTCAGGGGATGAAGCAAAACACGCCGAACTTATTACCGCTCGTATACATGCCATTATAAAGAAATGGCAAGCTGAAGGTAAAACAATCCCAGAACCTATGAAGTTAATCTGGGATCGAGAGCACAAAAATATTGTTAATCGGCTTATTAAAGCAAAAGTAACAGCGGAAATGTACAAGAAATAACTATAAACCACAGCAGGAAGTCTTGCTGTGGTTTAATCTTTGGAGGTGTTTGATATTAATAGTTTTATATCATGGATTGGCGGCAAAAAGCTACTGCGCAAACAGATATGTGAGATGTTTCCGGATAATATTGGGCGATACATTGAGCCATTTGGAGGTGCTGGATGGGTGCTGTTTTACAAGGATCGTCATGCCGAGCTGGAAGTTTATAATGATATCAACAGTGACCTTGTAAACCTTTTTAAATGTGTTCAAAAGCACTATGCAGAGCTCGAACGTCACCTATTAAAACTTAATTCACGCGAGATTATTATAGATTATCATTCGCAGCTTAAATCTCAAGGTCTTACAGATATAGAGCGAGCAGCGCGATACTTTATGATTATAAAAATCAGTTTTGGTTCTGATCGGCGTACATTCGGGTGTAACCGTAAGAATTTATCTAACAGCCTTTCAATACTTGAGAATGTCTCTAAGCGGCTTGAAACCGTAGTAATTGAAAACCGTAGCTTTGATAGGATTATAAAAGTTTATGACAGACCGAACGCCCTGTTTTATCTTGATCCTCCTTATTATGGCACTGAAGAGTACTATGATAATGCGTTTTTAAAGGATAATCATGTAGCTTTAAATCAGCTTTTAAAGGGTATTAAAGGGAGATTTATATTATCCTATAACAACGATCCATTTATAAGGGGTTTATATGATGAGTTTACTGTTGTAGAGTGCAGT
>CAYSTR010000453.1:0-2917 GCA_964433745.1 uncultured Oscillospiraceae bacterium
GGGGCTTATTAGGGTTGCGCTCTTATTTGAAGTGTGTGGAGGTTTTCACAACAATCCTTACAATCACTATATCATATAAATACATAGATTTCAAGCAAAATTGGCTCGTCTCCTTTATAACTATAATCAGCAATAATTCCTGTTACCTAGTCGCCCATTCATATTCGTACTTGCTTATCTCAAGCACCGCAATCGTGAAGTTGTTAATCATATCGGTGTTCTTCTTGAAGAATCTGATCTCACCGTTTATACGCTCAGCATAGTATGTTACCTTAACGAATTTTCCCATGTTCTTGCCCTCCAGTGTGTTTTCGTTATACCTATATTAACTCAAGACACACTATTTATCAAGTCTATAATGTACTATTGGCAAACATACAATACACAATCATATATAATACAAACTGTGTAGCTTGACAATTATCATGCACAACAATCTTACATATCCCACCCAGCTGACCGCCTAACAGCATCATTGAGCTCCGCCACATCAAGCCCCGCCGAACGATACCCCTCCAGGATAGTGCTGTAATAAGACCGACTGGGTGAGCCCATAGGACGCCCGTCATTCATAATGTACACCATAACCGACCGCAGCTTACCATCAAACCGAACCTTTACCATTTCCTTCCGATAAAGATAAGGATACCCCTCATAACGATCAAGTGCAGCTTCATCGGACGGCTCAAGCTCCCACACCAGAACAGGCACAAACCCACCCGGCTTCTTCTCGACAGTAGCAACCGCACTACCCGATCCCCCACGGAATAGAAGCTCATACCCCCTCAGATTGGCAGTCCCCAACACTGTTGCCGTAGGACACCTGCGTTCCATCTGCTCTAAGTTCATGTTTGAGCCGTAGGCAATATATAGCGTTTTCATTCTCATAGTATCTCATTCCCTTACATATATTCAAAGCCGCCGTGGGGGCGGTGTCGCCCCCGTACGAGCCGTTATTTACCCCTTCAAGCTGCCGGGCGTACCCCGTTTCTAAAGGCGCTGTCCCCATCAAGATTGTTCAAAAGGTGCATCCGGCAATTTTTAAGCTCATCTCCGATGAAGCCGAGCCTCAGCAACCAACAGCGGAAGCTGTATTTATCGTTTGTTGTAACCGTTGCCTTTGGGCTGGCGCATTTTTGGGTCAGTGCTTGATGGCTCATTGCTAGGCAAAGGCACACGAATGCCCGTATCTGGCCGCAATGGGTTGTGCCATTTGCGAGTCTCCACTCGATCGAGCCTTTTGTAAACACGCTGTGGTAATTGAGGGCTCTGTAACGCGAATTGTTGTAATGCCTATTCCTGTCCTCGCCCGGTGCCTGAGCGTACCAGATATCGGCAAGCTCCTCCATTGTTTCAGGCTTCTTCTCGTTGAGCTGCTTCAAGAAGGTTCTGTCGATCTTTTGGCAGTACCTCATTCTGTTTGGGTCAACGGCTAGAGCCTTTAAGATCAAATCCTCTTTGCTGGCTGTAATGTTCATGAGGGTTCTGAGTGTTTTTGCCGTGTGATTACCCAACCCGATGTGGATATGTAAACCGGCTCCGAATTCACTTCTTGATACAAAACCTGCTTTGCGGAGCTTGCGTACCATCTCTTGGTAGGCGGGAATGTCACTGTAGGCGAGTATAGGGGAGACAACCTCAACGCTGTAGGTTTTATCGGCGGCTATATATTCGCCGTTCACCTTTTTCTTTGTTTGAAGGCTTGCGTCCGACATGACCTTCCACTTGCGGTTATTTTCCGGTTCTGTAATCTCGTAGGTGTCGTAATAATCGTACGTCCTGTGAACCGTGCCGCCAAAGAATTCTGCGATGGTCTGCGCCGCCAATTCTCTTGTTATGCCGGTTCCTTCTAATTCTAAGCCTATGGATTGGTTCGTGAAATCAATGCGCTTCATAATCGTTACCCGCTTTCGTGTGTTTTTTTGTTATACTCATATTGCCATAAAAGCACACATATAGCAAGTCTAATATAAACTTATTTTAAATGCAGAGCGCACAATCTTTATGGTCTAATTCAAGCCAATAATTGTACTTGTTACACATAGAAGCGGTGGGCTGATTACTCATCCACCGCTTCCGTATTTGCCGATTCCGGCTTTGCATAAGCACCGTTACCTTCAAGATTTTTAAGGAGTATGTGTCTGCAAGCCTTGTACTCCGCTCCTATCATGCCTAATCTAAGTAAGAAGCAGCGGAACGCATACTTTTTATTGTCAACCACCCTTTCAGTGGAGGTAATGCGCTGCTTTTCTTTTACTGTTTTGCAAAGCAGTCTGATAAATGTGGTATAAGCGTAAACATGGTCTCTATCAAGTGCGCCGGTAAACCAAGGGAAGGAAATCCTGTCCTCATGCACCTCAAGGGGGAGATAGTCAATGCCAAAAGCCGCTTTTATGAGGGTTTCCTTTGCTTTGACCAGTTTGGTGAGGTTATCGAGTTTGTCTGGGGTAAAGCCCTCAATGGGCATTTCAATAATTAAATTGTCGGGCTCGGTGATTTCTGCTAGGGGCTCTGCGTCTGTCGTATCGTATTCCTCGCTAACCGGGACAAAGCCGTGTGTGTCCCGCAAGATGTTAATCAGCTCTCGGTTATCCTCGCCGGTAACAGTACCGTTTTTGTCGATGTTGTAACAGCCTATCTCATAAGCAGCAGACGGCATTCCTAGATATTTACTAGGGAAATTCAGCTCCTGGCTGATTGCTCCTACCAGTGACTTGCGCGCCATGCCTGTAACGTTATAACTGATCTTCATAGTGCTTATCTCCTCGTATTTTTATACTGTGTAATGCGGTAAGCACATATTAACTCTTTTACAAAGATATATCAAGTCTATATATGACTTATCTACACATTCTACCTAGTGCTTGACATTTCAAGCAGCGAGACCTATAATATTGTGTAGTAAGTACATTATAAA
>CAYSTR010000454.1:0-2906 GCA_964433745.1 uncultured Oscillospiraceae bacterium
ATGTCCCTTGTTCAGCCATCTGCCGTTTGTAAAGTCGGGTATTGCAACAGGATGTCCACCCATCGCAATAGATTCCTCAGACAGTACGCTTATACTAGCCCACGCTGCGGTATCATACACGTCTATGGGGGTCTGTGTCCGGCATCTTACACTGTCAAAGAAAGCGCTTAGCACCAGGTGATCCATACCTCCGTGTGCAGCATTTTCACCCGGGTCAAAGCTCTTCCACAGGGGATGATCGTATTGCTCCCTTAGCTTCTCGACATTGTTCCACTGCTCTTTCCAGCTGGCCTCATACGCTCCGTGTATTCCGCTGATAAATAGAGAATTGTTGTCCTCCATGTACATAGCCCGGGTACCGTGCACCTGGAATCCCCTTGAATATGCTCGCGGTAATGTAGTGTCAAGCGTCAAGCATATTGTCTCGCCATGTGAGCAGAGGATTGTCGTGGTTACAATATCCCCTTGCATAAACCGGTAATCCGAAAGGTCGTGGTCTTTATCCTTAAATCTGCGTATGTAGTCATGCAGTCCGCTTGCCTTTGATGCCATTGATGTTAAGGTAAGTAGCCTGTTGCCGCGGTTAATATTCAGGATTTTTGCGATAGGCCCCAAATCATGCGTGGGATAATTATCGCAGTTGCGATGCATATAGTTGTGGATTCTATAGTGCTTGTTTTCCCTTCCGTCCACAATTTCTGTACGTATAGCGTGGTGGTACCCGCCCTGGCAATGTATAACCTCACCGAATATCCCATTTTTTACCATGTTGAGAACCATCATCTCTTCTCGACCGTAACAACAGTTTTCAAGCATCATGCACGGTACACCGGTTTGCTCATATGTTCTGACAAGACGCCAGCACTCATCTATTGAATATGCCCCTCCGACCTCAACCGCCGTATATTTACCTGCCTTCATTGAGTCGATGGCAACATTAAGATGATCTGCCCAAGACGTGGCTATTATGACAGCATCGATATCATCCCGCGCCAGAACCTCCTTATAGTCTGTGGTTGAAAAGGGTTTCATACCGGTAGCGGACTCCACCTCATTAACACCGATTTCCACCCTGTCCTGATATAGATCGCACACAGCGGCTACTACGATATTCTGGTCTTGCATTGTGTTTAAAATAGTCGCCAGTAAACTCCAGCCGCGTACACCCCTCCCTATCAAAGCAACTTTAATTTGTTTGTTCATCTTATTCCTCCAACAAAACCGGCTCTGAATTTGCTGCAAATCAATGCCAAAAAATGCGCTGCTGATAGACGGTCGTTCAGTCTTGTTTTACATAACCGACCGTTTGATGTCAAGGTTCCTGTTTTTTGGCTTTTCTGTGTTGAATTGGTCTATAACTGATATCAATTACATGCAAATTGCAAAAGTCCTGTTACTGTCTATTTTAATGATTATTTGCAAAAATACAATGATGTTTTCTATAGCAAATATGATATTTTCTATAATGTGTATATTTTCATATCTGTAATGCGGTGAAAAATAGTAAAATATTCATAAGCGGAATTACTTTAAATCCTGGTACATATTTCTGTAATCCAACGGGGATAACCCGACGGATTTCTTAAATACCCTTATAAAATGCTCGATATTTATATAACCAGCCTGTTCCGATATCTCGGAAACCCGGTAATCAGTTGTTCTTAGAAGAAGCTTTGCTTTTTCTATTTTCAAAGCATTTAAATACTCTTTAAAATGAATCCCAATCTTCTTAGAAAATATCATGCTTAGATATACCTTGCTAATGTTAAATTGATTGGCAACATCCCCTAGTGATATGTTCTTTTCATAATTTTTTTGAATGTACATTTTTATCATATCTTGTAAATTCACATGTGCTTTTTCAGATATTTTCTGTTTTATGAAGTTAAGCTGCTGCCTGCACCAATCCTCTAGATGCGAAAATTTTGTAATATTGTCTAGCTCGGTGAATAAATCGCGGCTGTGAACTGCTTCATATGCCAGAATACCTGCATCTGAAAGATATCCGTAAAAATAGTGGATAGTTTCTTTGACAAATAAAACTGCTTCGCCGGAGTATATACCTTTATCCTTTAACTCATCCAACGCTTTAAGGATGAGTAAAATTACCTCGTCATAATTCATATTGTCAAGATGAGCCCTTATCTGCTTGTTTAGATCATTAACTACACTAGCTAACACCTTTCTCTCAATTGCTTCATATTTTATAACCGAGTTAGCCATATCGTAAAAATTGCCCTGCTTGCATGATGCGAAGGCTTCATTATAAAGTCTCTCTAAATCCTTGACTTTACCGATAGTGCTAACTCCTAAATAAAAATCACTACTAAGACAGCCAGCCAATCTATCTCTTAAATAAGCTGTGCAGTCCGTTCTCGAATCGATAGATCTTTTAGTGTTTTTTGATGCCGGTATGACAAAAACAATACTACTGTTTGAATTTAGAAGAACCCCTTTATAGGTTTGCTTGTTTTCATTTATTTCCTTTAAAATTATCTCTTCATCCTTGTCATCAATATAATGAACTATTACTACAAATAAAAAATCACCGGATAAAATATCTAGGTCCTTTTTGTAGTAATCAAAGGCTTCATTAATATTAAATGCCGACGGAGATAATGCTTGATCTAGTTGATGAACTGTATTTTTAATTGTATTTATAAATTCATCCGTATCAATATCAACCTTAAGCGCATAATCCTTAGCTCCTGATATGAAAGCTTCCTTTACTAAGGGAAAATCATTATATGAGCTTAATACGATAAAATGGATGTCGGGTTTTACGGATAGAGCTTTTTTTATAAGGCTGATTCCGTTCATTATGGGCATTTGAATATCTGTTAGCACTAAATCGACCCTATTATTTAAGATAAACTCAAATGCTTGCAAGCCATCTGTAGCAGTCC
>CAYSTR010000455.1:0-2904 GCA_964433745.1 uncultured Oscillospiraceae bacterium
TGGGATGAGGAAACCGGAACGATTTATCTTAGGGCTAGGAGCTATAATCCAACAATAGGTCGATTTCTTTCAAATGATACACATTGGAATGCAGGCAACATGGTTTACGGAGATGAGCCTGTAAAAATCAATAAGCATAAATCAGACCCGAATGACCCCCTTAGTTTAAACGTGTATACATATGTGCCAAATATACTTGCAATTATGCAAAGTGGGAATTTATATGTATATTGTTTGGGCAATCCTATTATGTTTTATGACCCAACTGGTAAAAATGCTGCGGAAATACTTGGTAGCTCTTGGACAATAGGATTAAGCGTTTCTCAGCTTGATTCGCCTATTCCTGGTCCAGCCGATGCAGTAGGATTAGTTATCGGTATAGGTGGAACCTTAATTGCAGGGGGTGTGTTGGTTTACGATGTCTTAACAGCATCAACTAGTTCAACTGCTACTAGAACTCTTTCGAATGTTGTATCTAAAGCACCATTGACAAAAGACAAAGTATACCAATTTGCTTATGTTAATACAGATACAGGCTCTTTAGTCAAAATGGATGGCAAAATGACTTATGCAGAGGCAGTATTGGGAGCAAATGCTACAGGTGTTGCAAATTCAGTAGCATCAAAATTGAATGCGGAACATGCTGGATATTGGGGAATATATGTTCATGACCAAGGACATGCAAAAGCTTTAGCCCTCGCCTTAGGTTCAACTGCTGCGCCAGAAGTTCATGGAAGTGGTTATTATGGTCACTATCATGATGCGGATCATAGGATCCATATTTGGTATGGCGGCACAATAACTTATTAGAATGAAGTGATTACATGTACATTTATTTGGAAGATTTGATATTTAGCATGGAGAGTTTTACTGAAAGTACTTACCTTGATAAATTTACCGGAAAATTCATAAGTTCAAATGACTTAAAACCTGAAGATGAGGAGATCTTTATTCGAATCCCTAAATTTGATACAGAAAAAGTAGTTAGAGATTACATAACTCAACTAGACAACAGACAATATAAAAAATATCTTCAAAATCAATGCCATAGCAATCAATTCGGGCAAATTTTTCATAGGTTTATAAATGATAAAGGCCTGTATGATGACTATATCTTGTTTTATTCCAATGCAACAAAAAACGTTGCAAAAGAATGGTGTACTGATAACAATATAAAATTCACCCTCAAAAGCAAGCCAAGACAATAGAAGAGGAGGCCGGAGATGAGGCAATTTAACTCTGATAATTTACGCTAGGTATTGAATAAAAAAAACTAATCAGGAGCACCGGTCTAACCGGTGGTCCTGATTAAATACATCTGCGGCATCTGCCTGATCAAAAGTCAAGACAATGATTATTTTTGTATTCAACGCCCATAGCGATGTAACACAATTGACAAATAGTGGCGGTAGTGTTATAAAGAATTATGAGTATGATGCGTTTGGTGTGGAAATCGGCAAGGATGATAACGATACTAACCCGTTTAGGTATTGCGGGGAGTATTGGGATGAGGAAACCGGAACGATTTATCTTAGGGCTAGGTATTATGAGCCAAAAAATGGGCACTTCTCGGCAGAAGACCCTAAAAGGGATGGGTTGAATTATTACACATATGCGTATAGCAACCCAATCATGTTCGTCGATCCCTCTGGACTTGTTGGGCGGTCTATTCATAACTATTTCTATCAACTTGGATATGGCATTTGCTTATTAAACGAGGATAGATACGCTGTGTTTGCTAACAGTAGTGGAGCCAGTATTCTCTGGGGATCATATACTATGAGTGATAAGGGGCTAAACTATCTTGCGAACCGTGAGGTTCAATACGATGCCGAATATATGAATTATGATGCAAATGGTAACCTCCTAAGTATTGATTCTCATGGTGCTGACAATGGTTACGGTTATGACCGAAATGCCAACGGAGTTGCTCCGCAAACTCTAACATCCGCTCAGGCAATAAGTTTGTTGCGAACTAGAACCAAAGACGAAGCGAATTACATTGCTAAAAATGTGAATAGGGTTTTTAGCCAAAACCAACTGGACGCGCTGATCGTTTTGAGATATAACATTGGTAATTTAAGCGTTATTCCTGGTTTTGTAGACCTTTTGGAAAGCGGTAATTATAACAGGGAGGAGTTCAGAAATATGATAATAGCCTATTATGAGAGCCTTATCGCGGGAAACCCAAAACTTGAAGAAAATCGAAACGGATGGATAGCAAGGACAGACGAAACATTGGACATTTTCTTTAACAATGATTACGGTAAAATGGGTCTTGATGCTGTGAATGGGAGGAAGTTTAATTGATTACCAGAATTATTGCTGCTGTTTCTATTTTTGCCAATATTGTTTTGTTGTGCTTTTTAATTAACAATCCAATAGTTAAAAGTTCAGAAAATATAGTTTCCAGCAATGACATTTCGAAAAACATCAACGGAGAAGAAATGTCTTATTCCAGCCTCGAAGATGAGCGCGAACGTCAAGAATATTTTGCTGATGATTCAGCAGCTCAAAGCCCAGTTTCCAATACAGCGCTTGATCATGACATTTCGGAAAACATCAGCGGTGAAGAAACGTCTTATCCAAGCCTTGAAGAAAAGTTCGAGGAGCAAACATATTATAATCGAAAACCACTATTTTACGGAACGTGGAAAGTAGTGGAACAAGTTTCTGCTGACCTTGCGCAACCATCTTATATATCCGGATTTTACGAGGATGGTAGTTTTAGAGGGCCTGACGCGACGACTATTTTGGGTATGGAGATTACATTTGCTTTAGATTATGTTGAATACTCGGGAGAAACATATGAATACGTATGCAGGCCCCGAACTTACAGCCATCCGCTATCTGAAGATACTGTAATTAACTACAATTATGCTAAAACCCTGGGCATTACCGGCA
>CAYSTR010000456.1:0-2896 GCA_964433745.1 uncultured Oscillospiraceae bacterium
TGCAACCGTATGGTTTTATGTTGTGATTGCTATAGTAGCTATAGCAGCAGTTGCAGTAACTGCGCTTTTTCTGTCAAGACGTTTAAAAGCTTCTAAGATATAACCATTGGAAATAAGTAGTGCTTTTAACGCAGGAAATACGTTTGCCAAAATAAAACAAGACAGCGAATCTGACTGTCTTGTTTTATTTTGGCAAAATGTAAAAATATAGCAATAAAAATTATTTTATGGTATGGTGTTTTTATAACTATTTAGTTATAATTAACTTGATACTTGTAAAAAAATACTAAACAGATAAATCTGTGAAGATAATAGGGTTATCTCTGGTAAAAACCTTGACATTTACCTCAGGACCCTCTTCACCTGAAAATTCACATGAGATGGAAAAAAGCTGTTGTCCCATATCCACTATTCCCTCGCCTTGCTTTGTGACATACTCAATAATACGATAGTTTCGGTCTGTAATATAAGCCTTAGAGCTTCGATACCATAGGTATTGCCCACCTTTAACTGAGCAGTTGAATTTTAACATTCCCTGTTTTGTTATAAATGCCGGGTTATGTATCTCTCCGTTGCCCTCTACCTTGACACGCAGCTCGTACTGCTGTGCCTGGTAGGGATTTATTAAAATCCAGTCGGCACCCCCCGGCTGTCCGGGCTGTAGCTCAAGTAAATCGCAAACAAAGGGCTTTGAAATAAACAGCGGATAAACTAGATACGTATTATTATCAAATTCTAGGTGCCATTCCGTATTAGGGTCGCACAGCATTTTCTTTTGCTCTTCTGAAAAGACATCCCTTATACGCAGTGTCTCCCAGCCCTTAATTAAGGATAACAGTTCATCTGTACACCCATTCACAGAAAGTATGTCCGAAGAGGTTGAAAGAGCAAATCCTGCGTCAAACCCTGCTGCCATTGATAACGCCCATTCGATATCCTCAGGGGGTGATGCTTCAAACCTCCTATCCGCTTTGCGAATTAAAAACCACCCAAGCATACGCGGAAAGAGGTTTCTTCTATAAAAGTCTTGATTTTTTATTCTATACTCAATCATCCCTTCACGCATATTAGCTCCCCAGGGCTCTCCCCAGTTCATACGGGTATTCATATGCCAAAGGTTATGGTTTAATCGGCTGGCATCATTTATTAAGCTAGGATTATTACACCCTTTATAGAAATCCTGGCAGAACCGGTTTACCGCATATTCATCTTCACCTGTAGCTGCACATCCCTCTAAGCCGTCAAACGAAATCTGTGCAGCACCGGTGTATTTAAAGAGCTCATATAAACGCTTTGTGTATTCTTCCTGTAGAGTAAGGTTTGGGAAAAACACCTTATAAGGGTGGTCACAAAGCAGATATACTATTTCACCTTTTTTATGGCTGGCAGCTTTTGTGCCAAATTCACCGCGAATACATCCGGTCAGCTTCCCCGCTTCGGCTTGTGAGTACCTAATAAGTTCATCGCCTATTTGCACAGCCTGTAAACTTGTTACCCGTTTAAACAGCTCGCTATGTGCCGTGAATAGTTCATTTGCTTCAGCTGACAAGTCCGATGCTAGTTCTTCTCCGCCCAGTTTCGCCAACTCTTTGTGTGGGATAGGGGTGACATAGCTGTCATTCGTGGATGTAAAGGAGGATAGGGTATGCAGCCCAATTCTCACCGACCTTTCCAGTGCACGTTCACAAAACGCCTTTAAGGAGTCATCTCCGTTAACAAAGCAATCAGAACGCAATGGAAAATGCCCCCAGCTGACAAATGGCTCGGGATGGTATAGATATTCAAAACCGGCCTTTTTTGTACAATCAATCAAAAAGTCGAAGTTGCCCTCATTAAACTCCGCTATAAGATAGGACTGCATTGCAAATCGTGAGGTCTTTACCCACTCTCCATTTAACATGGGATGGGGAAGCTGCTCTTCTATCTCAATTTCACCGATTATGTTAAGTACGTTCTCCTTCTTACAGCAAAACAGAGCGAAGGAGCAGCCTTGAATAGAGGCATCAGAATGGTTTAACATAGGTGCTGTGTCAACATCCCGGAAACTAACCATTTCCTTTTTTCTTGTACGGCTGCGGTTTTCACAATAAAGCTGTAAAAGGCTTCCTCTTTGTCCGTTTATTTCTGCTTTATATGCCGCACTGCAAGAGTAGAGCATGGGTGCAACAGATATCTTTGAAATATCCTCATTGCTTACATACTCATTTTTAGGGTACTCGGCAGGAAACCCGGCGAGGGTTTTATCGTTTAAGGCCTGTATGCCGACCGCATAGCTTTCTCCCTGTACAACACCGACAATGTCACCTATGATTTTAGCTTCACTAGTAAGGATAGGACCTATAATAAGATGATCAAAATCACCCTTTACTAGAGTGACGGTAAAAACCGTGTAATTTTTTTTAGGTAATGGGGAAAGCGTTACCTCTCTTTCCCCATTGAAAATGAACACTAGCTGACCTCCCTTTTCACTTAGGCTTAAAGGAGCTAGCAGCTTTCCATTCAAGCCAATTTGTAAAAAGGGATGCGGCGGGATATTTTGCAGATTCCCATATGATAGTGAGGTCAATCTCCCGCTTTTATCTAAAGTAAGGCTAGCTTTTGAAAACGGCAATGTTATGGTGGTGCTCATGATCAGTTCGTCCTTTCATGCCTTATAATATAACAGGACAGGCTTGCTTTGCTGACCAATACGAACATTAAAATGAGCTATATAAGGCTAGTATAAATTAATTAATATGTTTTGTCAATACAGTTTATTAACAAGAAAAGAGGAGAATTAAAGCAATGTATAGAGTGCTTATTGCAGATGATGAGGTTTTGGTTTTAAGATATCTAAGCGAAAATATACCCTGGGTGGAATTGAACCTGCATTTAGTAGGGACTGCTACAGATGGCT
>CAYSTR010000457.1:0-2895 GCA_964433745.1 uncultured Oscillospiraceae bacterium
GGTAAACAGTGACACTGTTTTTATCGGTTCTCTCAGTCCCGGCTTTACTTATGAGCTGCCGCCTGCAGACGGCTTTGTCACACCCATGAGCATGTGGGGCTTTTGCGAAAGCCAGGAGACGGTGAACGTATCCCCAGAGATGTTTCGGGAGTTCATCTTCCCTTATCAGTTGTCGCTGGCCAAACGCTTCGGGCTTAACTACTACGGCTGCTGTGAACCTCTGCATGAGCGCTTTGACATAATTAAAGAGATACCGCGGCTAAGGAAGATATCCGCATCCCCATGGGCAGACCTTGACATTATGCGCGAACAGCTATCCGACAGGTATGTCATGTCCATAAAACCCAATCCGTCCTATATAGCGCAGAAAAACCCCGATTGGGATGCGGTGAGGCGGGATTTAAAAAGAATAGTTTTATCCACACGCGGTGCGGTGCGTGAGATTATACTTAAGGACTTAAATACAATAGGCAACAATCCCGGCAACATCAAACGTTGGTGTGCTATTGCACGTGAAGAGCTAAATAACGAATAGGGAGTGACAAGTATGTCATTTAAGGTATGTTTTATCGGAGCAGGCAGTCTCGGCTTTACCCGGAAGCTCGTACGGGACCTCTTGATTGTCCCGGAATTTTCCAATATCGAGATAGCATTTAATGATATAGATGCGGAATATCTGGAAAAGGCCAGAGCCGTCATACAAAAGGATTTGGACACAAACGGTAAAAACATAAGGATATTTGCTTCAACCGACCGCAGAGAGGCGCTAAAGGGCGCTAAATATGTGTTTAACTGTGTGCGTATAGGCGGACTTGAAGCTGCACGAGACGATATCGAGATACCCTTGCGTTACGGTATAACCCAGTGCTACGGTGATACACTGGCGGCAGGCGGTATCCTCTATGCGCAGCGGGGTATAATCGAGATGTTAAACTTCTGCCGTGACATCCGCGAGGTATGCCCGCCCGACTGTATTATGCTAAACTATGCCAATCCCAACGCGATGATAACATGGGCGATGAACCAATACGGCGGTGTAAAGACCATCGGTCTATGCCACGGTATCATGTACGGACGCTGGCAGATATCTGAAGCTCTGGGGCTTCCCGAGGAGGAGCTGGACATCGTGTGCGCCGGAATAAACCATATGACATGGTACATAAAGGTTAAGCACAAGGGTGTGGACATGATTCCCAGGATGCTGGATGCATTTGAAGCACATCCGCGATTCTCACGGGGCGAAAAGGTGCGTATCGATATGATGCGCAGACTGGGATATTATGTGACCGAATCCAACTGTCACGCCAGTGAGTACACCCCCTGGTACCGCAAGCGTCCGGGCGACTTCAACAACTGGATGAACTGTCCGCCGGATTGCGAAATCGAGAGCGAGGACACAGGCGCGTACCTATTGGATTTATATGAAGCGCGGGATGCCTTTGAGGAGGAGTATAACAACCTCCAAAACGAAAAGCCCTACGAATACACAAAGGAGAACCGGGGACTGGAACACGGCTCTTATATTGTCGAGGGGCTTGAAACCGGAAGACTCTACCGCGGATACTTTAATGTAGTCAATAACGGCTGTATAAGCAATCTGCCGGACGACGCGGTGGTAGAGGTTCCCGGCTATGTGGATGCAAACGGCTTTAATATCCCCATGGTGGGCGATCTGCCGGACGGCTGCGCTGCGGCTTGTCTTAGCAATATCACCGCACAGCGTCTAGCGGTAAAAGCAGCGGTGACAGGAGACGATATACTGCTTCGTCAAGCCATGATGTTTGATCCGCTGACCGGGGCAATGCTCACGCCGCCCGAAATCTGGCAGATGGTGGACGAGATGCTAGTCGCACAAAAAAAGTGGCTGCCCCAATATAAAAAAGCGGCAGAGGAAGCGGAATATCGTCTTAATAACAATCCACGCATAACACCGAAAAAGTGCGTAGCCGTACCCATCGAGCACCCCGCCACCCTCGACGATTATAAGGCGTTCAGAGCTTTGATGAGAGCGCAAAAAGCGGCAGAGGAAGCAGAAAAAGCGGCTAAAGAACAGGAAAAGAAGAAGGACGATGTGTCGGTGGGGTTAAATGAGCTTTTGACGCACACCGGCTTTAATGTACAGAATAAAACTGAATAGATAGCGATGAAAAAGAGCGAATGTGAATTTGCTCTTTTTCTTTTTAGAGTACATTACTGACTTTACATGGATTTTACATTTCCCATACATTTTTATGATTTTTGTAAATGTTATTTCCTGTTAAAATAATGATGTAATAAAGAAATAATAAAAAACGAACAAGGAGAACACACATGAGAAAAGCGGTATCTTTAATATCCTGCCTGTTGATTTTTACTCTTACCCTAACGGCGTGCGGTGCGGCAGGAACATCATTTGACACAGGAAAAAACATTACCGTAGTGGCACGTGAGGACGGAAGCGGTACAAAATCGGCATTTATGGAGCTTATAGGACTAAAGGGCAAACCCGATCCCGCCAATGTAGTAATCCAAACCGGTACAGCAGGTGTTCTGGCAGAGGTAAAGAGCAATTCTGCTGCCATTGCTTATGAGAGCTTGGGTTATGTCACAAGCGATGTAAAAATGCTAAAGGTAAACGGCGTGGATGCAACCATCGATAACATTAAAAACGGTACATATAAAATCTCCCGCCCTCTGTCGGTTGTTTACATGGAATCATCTTTAGATACCCCGGAAAATAAGGCATTCTTCGTCTTTCTGCAGTCAGCCGATGCTATGAAGATTATAAGCGATAAGGGTTATGTGACGCTTACAGATAACGCGGCTAACTACACGGCAGATGGTGCTCTCTCCGGCAGTATCGATATCTCCGGCTCTACCTCACTGCAGCCCCTTATGATTGAACTGGCGGCGGCA
>CAYSTR010000458.1:0-2878 GCA_964433745.1 uncultured Oscillospiraceae bacterium
AGCAAGCCGCTCGATAGGTTTACCAAACGCCGCTCCAGACTTTTTAAGATAGGTGTATGCTTCCTCCGACAGCTTTTCAAAATCAAGCCCCGCCGGATTGGAACGGAAATCCATAAACACACGATTTCCCTTTTCGTTTATCTCCTTATGAATCAACATATCTATCCTAGAAGAGCCATCTAGCTTTTTCACATCAAAGGGCCATTGATAACCTTTGAGGAACACCATACTAAGCGCCTCATTGGGGTCACTGTAGTAATCATTCAAGAGTTCTCGCTCGTTACCCTGCTTATCCACTGCAATATACCGCGGGAGTACCTGCTGGTACGTTCCTGAGACATTCCATCGAAACTTTGTGCTTGCTAAACCATACTGCCATTCACTCATATTGACAAGTCTTGCTCCTGCGTCTATGGCAAGTCCTGTACCGCCGGTCTGGCTCTCGGGATATACGCTGTCATAATACACCCCGGCAGGGCCGCCTGTCGCCAGTATGATGTTACTGCACGATATTGTGTGATATGTAAAGCTATCAAGTGAAAGCGCTGCTATACCAACAATACGGTTATTCTCGGTCAAGAGCTTTACCGCCTGTAGACCGTCTAGAACCGGTATATTCTTTTCTTTAACCGCCCTCTCTAATGCCTCTGTCATGAGCTTAGAGGTCAAGGGACCGCAGGAGGTTGCACGTTGACGCGGGTCATGATCGGTCTTGTAACCCACATATTCACCGTAGGCATTCGTCGGAAACGGAACACCTAGATTTACAAGCTTCATAAAGCTCTTGACAGAACAAGCCGCTTCAACGAGAGCCGTCTCACCGTTTACACCGCCGCCCGAATAGAGCGTCTTTGCCATCTCCCCGACACTGTCACCGTCCGAACCGGCAAGCGAAAGCTTATAGTAGGTCTGTTTGTCGCTTCCTGTGTTACGCGAGGTGCCCATGTTCACGCCCTCTGTGACTATGGCGATATTCCTATGTCCCAGCTCGTAAAGCCAGTCGGCGGCATTGTAGCCTGCACACCCTGTGCCGATTATAATTGTATCGTAATGCACTTTCTACCTCTTACTACAGTCTTCTTATATGGAATCCGCCGTCAGCGTTTATAACCTGTCCCGTGGAGAAATCTAACAGTCCGCTGGCACAGGCAAATACACAGTCCGCAACGTCCTCGGGCTGCCCGAAGCGCTTAATCGGCGTGATACCGTCCTCTATGAGCTTCTCGTACTTCTCTTTAACCCCAGCTGTCATGTCTGTGAGAATAATCCCCGGTCTCACCTCGAATACACCGATACCGTACTCCGCCAGACGGTGAGCAAACAGCTGTGTCACCATGGACACTCCCGCTTTAGAGATACAATATTCGCCACGTGCCACAGAGCTTGTGTAGCTCGACAGAGAAGCGATGTTTACTATCCTGCACCCGTCGGGATGTTTAATCATCTCGTTTGCAAACAACTGGCACATGAAGAATGTTCCCTCAAGATTAATACTCATGAGCCGCTCGAAACTCTCGGTGGTTGTCTCGAGGATATCCATGCGCACCTCGGGAGCGACCCCTGCATTGTTGACGAGTACATGCACCATTCCAAAACGTTCAAGAACCGTCCTTAAAAGCGCTTCCCTATCCTCTTTAACTGATATATTACACTGAACATAATGCTCCACACCGGGCATTTCATCACGTGTACCCGAATATACAACTGTGTAACCCTCACGTTCCAGACGTTCGGCAATAGCCTTACCTATCCCCCGGGTTGAACCGGTCACGACTGCAACCTTATTTTGCATTCTTGATGACCTCCATATACAAATCTGTATAATATCGGTCACGGATGGCACACCCGGAAACCTGTCCAGCGCGCATGAGCTGCGAGCACTTCCCGCAGGTTATGCAGGTCTGCCGGCGGTCAAAGCTGTCCGACAGAATGTCCCTTGCAAAGCTGGGATAAGCAAATGTCATGCGACCGAACCCTACCATAGCACAGTAACCCTCCGATACCGCACCCGCCGCAAGATAACCCGAATTCTCCCTAAGATATGTAGGTGCGGACGCTATAACCGGAAGATTGGGGAAAGCATCCTGTATCTTCTTTGTCAGCGTATACATGCGCTGGGCAGCGGCAAGCTCTATAGGACGGTTTACCTCTGGATTTACATACGGATTCCCCATTGTTATATTTATTAGCGGCAGATTAATTAATCCTATCAACTCAAGCGGTTCGGTCAAATCCGGCTCTAATCCCGATTTCTCGTTAACTCCGAAACCATAAGGGTACGGAAAACCGTCATATATGTTCATTCTTGAGGTGACAATAAAATCGTCCCCTGCATTTGCTTTTGCCTGCGCTAGAGCATTTCTGAAAAACCTCGTACGGTTTTCAAAGCTTCCGCCGTAGTTCCCTAAACGTGTAAATGCGGACATCAGCTCGCTGCACAGATATCGGTGACAGCACTTTACATCAATACCGTCAAACCCAACCTTTTTCGCAAGCAGTGTAGTCTCACCGAAGCGTTCCTCTAAACGCTTCAGCTCATCATCACTAATAATGCGTTCTTTAGGAATGGCATTCTCTTTCTCAAACAGAGGATTATTATATGCAATAATAGGCTCCGGTTTGCCGTTTGGCTTTGAATATCGTCCGCTATGCGTCGCTTGCATGATTATAACAGGCAGCACCCCTGTTTCACGCATGGCAGTTTCCTTTATTTTATCTATCAGTGCCGAATATTCATCGGAATTATCACGTGTCAGATAGAGCTGTCTCGGATTGGCACGCCCCTCATTGCAGACAGCCACAGCCTCAAACCAAATAAGTCCTGCGCCGCTCGAAGCAAATCGCATGTAGCGGCGAATAGTAAGCTCGTCTGGTGAAC
>CAYSTR010000459.1:0-2876 GCA_964433745.1 uncultured Oscillospiraceae bacterium
TTGGTCGTTTTGTTTTTAGCTTTCACTAACGAATGTACCAAACTGTCCAGATATTTTATAGGATTAACTTCAAATTTTTTCGCATCATCCATTAGAGCTTCAATGACGGAAAGTATCTCAATTGTTATATCTATATCTTTATAGGAAAGTAGTTTTTTGAATCTTTTTTCTATAGCGCCAATTTCAGCGAATTCATCCTTATGTACATAAATAAAATCAATAGACTTCTTTAAGTTTTTATGAGTCTTAAGGAAATCCGATTTAGTAAAATCAAACTTGACCTTAGCAAGTTCACTTTTAATATAGTCAATATATAGGTCAGGGCAAATATCGAGTTTATCAGTCTTTTCTTGGGCTATTTTTTTTATGGTGCTCTTATTATATGTACCGTCGGAAAGAAGTTCTGCTAAACCGGAAACTACTATTGAATTATCCCAATTGTAATCGATATAATCCTCGCAATATTTATTAAGTGTTATCTGAGGTGATTCTCTTAGGTATTTTTCGTATAAGATATCGAATACTAACTGATGTGTTAGGAGCTTCAACAATTTTTTATGCTTCTCAACTAAGGAGTTTAATCGTTCATCATGTTTTGGGGGAGCCAGACATCCTAAATGTTTGCTTACAATAAAATCCATAGTGCTTAGCTTGGATTTATACACTAGTTTAATTAAATTAAAGAATACATCTTCTAACTCACCAGTAGATTTTACTTTGGGCTTGTTTAGGACTTGTCCGAGACTAATAACAGTTTCATTTACGAGAATTTCTCTGTCTATTCGACTATAATCCGTAATGATGGGAAATCCGGTTTTTAATGTGAAGTCCATGAATTTACCATTAATAGTAACAGGTAACAGATCATCTTGATTGTATCCCATTCAAGCACATCCTTTTTTTATATACCTTTATCTCACAAAAAAATCTTCTCTACATACCCTACTGTAAATTATATGAAACGAACTGGAACGTCGAATAATATCATAAAATGTAGTGCGTTATACTTTAAATAAAGCAGGAACATAATTATATATTTTATATTAATAGTGCAAGAACCGCTCCGCCGTTCATTCACGGCAGGGTGGTTCTTATAGTTTGATAAGATTTTATAAATTGCAAGTCGTGTTAACAGCATCACAAACAATGGAAAACTATATTAAGGAGATGTGATTGATGAAAAAAATGATCGTTCAGCTTTGCAATCCCCTGCTCTATGACAGGCTACAAACCCTCTCAGTTGAATATTCTGTATCCACTGATAAACTGATTAATCTGGCCATAAAGCGGTTGCTCAACGATGTCGAACTCATTCGGAATCTTCGCACAGGAAAAATAAAGTTAGAATAAGTGTCACTTACCCTCATTCTCAAAATGAGAAAAGATAGTACGCAGCACGCTAATAGCCAATTGCTTACGTTCTAAAGGTTGACCATCAGTAATCTGTTTAAACTGTCTCATTATATTAGGGTCACTGTCGGATACATAGTCAGTCAGCATATAATCCACGGTTACCCCAAGTCTGTTGACCAATCTTACAAGGGTATCCAGCGTGAGGCTTCGTTCCCCTCGCTCTATCGCACCCATGTACGTATCGGATATGTCTATAGCTTCAGCCAGCGCAGCCTGCGTGAGATTTAACCGCTGCCGTTCTTCCCGGATTCTTTCTCCCAACCTCGCGTAGTCCATGCAATCACCCCTTTTATAATTGTACAGAGGGTGGAGGCAATGCCGAAATATCTAATAGGGGTTTTTATATTGATACAACGGGGTGTTTAAGGTTATACTTTCATCATGAGGAAATATCCATAAAAAATTTAGAGGGAAGTTGATATGTGATTAACTTGGGCTAATATATCCCCCAGCAAAGAAACTTAATTACTGAGGAGGAAGACAACAATGAACACACGAAACAAGATTTTATCCACTCTACTGACAGTAGCAATCGCACTCACGATTGTGCCAAGCACCTTTTTCGGGATGACGGTTGTGGCGCTGGGTGCAAGTAGTCCGTATATCTGCAATAACGGTTTAGAAATCCATATGAACTCCGATGTACCAGAAAACTTTAGCGCCCAAGTAGAAATAACCAACAGGAATACTATGGGTGCAGACACTGCAGTTTTCAATTTATACGAAAGCATTCTTAAATGTTATACTCTGACGACAACGGGTAACTTTAATGCGCAAGATATTCGCTACATACGGCTTCCTAACGACGATAGAAACCCAGACTTAGACATATATGTCTATAACGAGAACTTTGATTGGATTGGCAGAGGACCAGACAATCTTCCACTTACCGCCAAATATTACCTGTCTAATGGACCGCTTTCCACAAACAGTGGTGTTTTTACGATTCACTTTAATAATGGCTTTAACGACCTCAGTAATACAATGCTTACCAATCCAGAGGGCAAACTGGACAACCTACCGCCTGCACCTAACCGTCCGAGCTACACCTTTAACGGCTGGTTTACGCAGAGAACCGGTGGCATAAAGATTACTACCGACTATGCTTTCACCGCCGACACCACAGTTTATGCCCAATGGACTGCCGCAGCTATAGTGAGTAACTCCGGTGGCTCATCTAGTAGTGGTAGTGGCAGTTCCTGGAATGGCTTTGGTAGTACAAGTACTACATCGTCAACCCCATCCAATACCCCAGTAAACGTAACCGCCACAGCTGCAAACACAGCGATTCAAAGTGCAGTAACACAGGCAAAGGCATCCGGCGTGGATACCGCTGTTGCCACAATCAAAAATCCGGGTGAGATTAGCTTGGCGATCATGCAGAACATGGCGAAGACAGCCGGAATGTCTGTACAGCTTAACGCTGACAGCATGAGCGCAGATGGCAAATCTGTGGAAGCTCG
>CAYSTR010000460.1:0-2872 GCA_964433745.1 uncultured Oscillospiraceae bacterium
GCACAGACTTTGTAAAGCGGGTGGAGATAAGGGTTAACCCCAACACAGGCGGCGGGGATGTAGAATAATCCTCGCCTTTCTACATAAAAAAGAGGAAAATTTTGCTTGCATTAAAATTAAACTTATGATATAATTAGAGAAAACGGCACTAAATGTAAAATAAACGGAGGAACAAAGCGCATATGTCGCACACACACATCGTCATCAAGGGTGCTAGAGAGAACAATCTCAAAAACATAGACCTGACACTGCCGAGAGACAAGCTCATAGTCATGACAGGACTGTCGGGCTCGGGTAAATCCAGCCTTGCGTTTGACACGATATATGCAGACGGACAAAGACGGTATGTGGAGAGCCTGTCATCCTACGCCAGACAGTTTTTAGGACAGATGGACAAGCCGGATGTAGACCTCATAGAGGGGCTGTCCCCCGCCATATCCATAGACCAAAAGACCACATCTAAAAACCCCCGCTCCACAGTGGGTACGGTCACCGAGATATACGACTATCTAAGGCTTCTCTATGCCAGAATAGGCATTCCTCACTGCCCTGTGTGCGGCAGGGAGATAAGACAGCAGACGGTGGACGAGATGGTGGATCGTCTAATGGCGTTCCCCGAGGGCACAAAGTTTCAGATTTTAGCTCCGGTGGTGCGCGGACGCAAGGGTGAGCACCAGAAGGAGCTGGACAATGCCTCAAAACAGGGGTATGTCCGTGTGCGCGCCGACGGAATCATATACGACCTTTCAGAGAAGATAAGCCTAGAAAAGAATAAGAAGCACAATATAGAGGTAGTGGTGGACAGGCTAATAGTCAAGCCGGATGTGCGTTCGAGATTGAGCGATTCCCTCGAAACCGCCATAGGGCTGACCGGCGGGCTTGTCATCGCCGACATTATAGATAAAGAGGAGATACTCTTTAGTCAGAGCTACTCCTGTCCGGAGCATAATATAAGTATAGAGGAACTGACCCCTCGCATGTTCTCGTTTAACAATCCATACGGAGCCTGCGAAACCTGTACTGGGCTGGGTACGTTCATGAAGATTGACCCGGACATGATAATCCCGGATAAGAGCCTGTCGATTAAGGGCGGCGCGATTAAAGCGTCCGGCTGGAATGTATCGGACAGCGGCACTATTGCCTCCATGTTCTTTGAGGGACTGGCTAAACACTACGACTTTTCGCTGAATACCCCTATCGAGAAGCTGCCGCAAAAGGTGGTGGACATTCTCCTGTACGGCACTAAGGGCGAGAAGATAGCATTGCAGCGAAACACCGACTACGGCGGCGGTACTTATATCACCGATTTTGAGGGCATAGTAAACAATCTGGAACGCCGCTATAAGGAGACGCAAAGCCCCGGAATGCGTGAGGAGATTACGCAGAGTATGAGGGAGTTCATCTGCCCTGACTGCAAAGGGGACAGGCTAAAGCCGGAGATATTGGCTGTCAAGGTGGGCAGTATCAATATATCGGAGCTGTGCCACATGAGCGTGACGGCAGCGGAGAAGTTTCTATCCGGACTGAAGCTTACAGAGACCGAGATGATGATAGGTGAGCGAATCCTTAAAGAGATAGGGGAGAGGTTGAGCTTTTTAAGCAGTGTAGGGCTTCAATACTTGACGCTGTCGCGCTCGTCCGGCACGTTGTCGGGCGGGGAGAGCCAGCGAATAAGGCTTGCCACACAGATAGGCTCGTCCCTCGTGGGTGTACTATATATACTGGATGAGCCCAGTATCGGTCTGCACCAGAAGGACAACGAGAAGCTTATAGGCACACTGCGCCATCTGCGGGACATGGGAAATACCGTCATAGTCGTAGAGCATGACGAGGACACCATAAGAAGTGCAGACTATGTGGTGGACATAGGTCCCGGAGCGGGCGTACACGGCGGCAAGGTCATATATGCCGGGGACTACAAGGGTCTTTTGAAATGCAAGGACTCCCAGACAGGACTGTATCTAAGCGGTAAGAAGCAGATACCCGTCCCAAAGGAGCGCAGAGCGGGCAACGGAAAGTTTCTGACCATAAAGGGCGCTAAGGAGAACAATCTCAAGAATATAGACGTAAAAATCCCGCTGGGGACATTCACATGTATAACAGGCGTGTCCGGTTCGGGCAAAAGCTCTTTAGTCAACGAGATACTTTTTAAAGAGCTGTCCATGAAGCTCAACGGCGCGCGGCACAAGCCGGGGGAGTTTGAGGAGATTGAGGGGATAGAGGAGCTGGACAAGGTCATAGATATAGACCAGTCCCCCATAGGGCGCACCCCGCGTTCCAATCCCGCCACATATACAGGGGTGTTCACCGAGATTCGCGATCTGTTTGCCAACACAAATGACGCAAAGATGCGCGGGTACTCGTCCGGGCGGTTCTCGTTTAATATAAAGGGCGGGCGCTGTGAGGCGTGTGAGGGCGATGGTATTATTAAGATAGAGATGCAATTTCTGCCCGATGTATATGTGCCCTGCGAGGTGTGCAAGGGGCGGCGGTACAACAGAGAAACGCTGGAGGTTCATTATAAAGGTAAAAGTATTTACGATATTCTCGAGATGACGGTGGAGGAGGGTATGAACTTCTTCGAGCACATCCCGAGAATCGAGCGTAAGCTGCGTACACTCTATGATGTGGGTCTGGGTTATATAAAGGTAGGTCAGCCCGCAACTACACTGTCGGGCGGCGAGGCGCAGCGCGTGAAGCTGGCGACCGAGCTGTCCAAACGCCCCACCGGCAGAACGGTGTACATTCTAGACGAGCCGACAACAGGACTGCACACGGCAGATGTACACCGCCTTTTAGAGGTGCTGACACAGTTTGTCGAGAGCGGTAATACCGTAGTGGTAATAGAACACAATCTTGATGTCATTAAGAC
>CAYSTR010000461.1:0-2869 GCA_964433745.1 uncultured Oscillospiraceae bacterium
ATGCCGGCAACGTTTGTATTGGAAGCAAAAGAGCAGCTGGTTGGAACGGTTAGTTCTTTTCCTATTTCATAATAACAAAATCCTGTGGACTGCTGTCCGGGATCAGGGTTTTTTCTTGCAACAAATATTCTCTCGTTTTCAAATTGTAACAAAAGACCGTACCATGCTACATTATATCGGACAACGCCATCGGCTATGTTACATGAAGTGCCTCCCATGCAATAATTAATTATATCACCGACAGCAGATTTGCCGGAAGCAGACTTGCCTGTAATTATATTTACTTTTCCCAAATGAAAAGGTAACCGCCTAACCTCCCCATTGTAACCGTATAGAACAAGCTCACAAATCTGCATCATGGTCTTACCCCCAAAGCTATATAAATAGTTTCGACTTTTCCAGCAGCTGCAAACCATTTTGCAACTTGCTCACTTTTGTTCAGACATTCTTTTACTTCATCATTTGTAAATCTTGTTTTGCTGATAGCCTTTTGGGTATGTTCAATATCCAATTCACCATTACTAGTTAAATGTATGTAGTTTGACTGCAATAATAACTCAAGTGATTCATTTGTAACACGCACTAATTCAATCGCTCTTTTTGCAAAATCTATCAGTAATTCTGGATTGCGTTGTATCCATACTAACAATTGTGTTCGGCTGTTTATTCGTTCTCTTGTAGGCTTGTGCAGAATAAGAGGTAACGCTAAATAAATTAGAGGAAAAGGCAAGGCTCGTTTTGTTGCTTTGCTATAAGCACTAACAGTCGCATATAATATTCGACCGCAAAATGCTGGATTTAGTAAATAAGCAACTTCTTTGGGTCTGTCAACCCACTTTTTCATCTAACTCATCCTCCTCTTAAGTAAGTAAATGCTTCAAACGAGAATAGAAATCTACATGCCACCCAATTTTTAATTGATTCGCAAGAATATGATAACTACCTCGCATAACAAAAGCTTCACTTCATTTTGGGCGTATTCGGATATCTCTTCCTTCAATTTTCGAGAGCAATGCTCTTCCATATTTGACCTTTACATGATCTTCTGGACGGTTTCCATAATCAGAAAGCTCATCCTGCATTTCAGCGAAACAATGTTCCCACTCATCAATTAAGTTCCGTTCGTATGTGCCAAGTTCATTCAAATATAAGAGGTCATTTCTTACCCAATTAGCTCTTTGTTTGAACGCTCTGTAGTAATCACGTAATGCAGTTCGTATTCTACCATTACCTACACAAATGAGTTTCAATTGCTCATAAAATAAACGTTCATCTGGAGATAATGAATCTTCGGAAATTTCTGTTGCAATGTCCCACATATCAATTGGTAAATTATCATCAGCATACTCTTGGCTAATAGATACAATGAATGAACGGATTTGGCTTTGTGATACAAAAGTAGGTTGATCCGCACAAAGGGCTTCTACTGATTTTCTATACCACCAACCCTCAAGGCGTTCGCAGATTTGATCTTCATATTTGGGTAGGCAACTATATCGTATTATGCGGCGATAAACCTTTTCAATTTCAATAATATCATTTGCATAATCTATTACAATAATATTATTAATTAATTCCTTAATGATTGTTGTATCAGCCATAGTGAAGGCGGAATAATATTTTAGGTGCTCCTTATTCTCTGAAGTTTGGCATACGCCACAAAGCAAGTCATATGCTTTCTGGACATCACGGATTTCGTTATTAGCTTTTAAGTGATATGCAGCTGATTTAACGGGCGCTATCGACGTGGTGATAATGAGAAATTTTGTATTCCTTACCATTTCTGATTTGCCCTCAATAGCATCAATCCAAACTTTCAGTGTTCTCCATAGATCGGTACTTGCATCTGATAGGCTCCCTTGGTGTCTGATATGATGCTTTAATTGAATTAATTGCTTTGGTTCATCATCCGAACTAAAAGCGATGTCGTCAAACTTCTCTATACTTATTTGCAATTCTTCATTATCGTTATCTAATAGTAGAGCAAGTGCATACCTGACTTGATAAAGATAACCTATCATTTGTTCAATCGCTTGATGATTTGGCATACAACTCACTCCTTGCAATTATTTCGAGTACTTGGAAATACCCAAACACTCTATGCCTTGCTTGCTGATTGACCATCTGCAATATGCCCAGCTCAACCAAAATGTTTATTGCCTTTGAAACAGCATTAAACGACAACCCTAATTCTTTGGAAGCTGGCATAGTGCCTGAAATAAGCTGTTTCTTAAAGTAATTATACACCTGCTGCAAACTTTTGGTTGATAAGCCAGAAGAGGCTATTGTGTTTTCATCTTGCTTTATGGTTTCTACATATTTAATAATCTGCGAAGCCGCTTGTTCGGCAGCTACTATGATACCTCTGATAATAAACTTAACCCAAGATAGGTAATCACCACTTATTTGCGTGTTAGTTAGCAAGCGGAAATATTCAGCTTTGTTCTTGAGCAAGTAATCTGACAAGCATAGGAATGGTACTGCTTTGTACTGCGATGATAAAATCATCTGAACAACTATACGACCTACAATGCCATTGTACTTTTCAAACGGGTGGATCATTTCAAACTGATAGTGTACCAGTGCTACTTTAATCAATATATCAGTTAAATCATCGGAAGATAGATACCTTGCAATATCTTGGACAGCAGGCAAGATATCCTCCGGTGCGGTTGGGCTATATATTTTTAAATTGGTAATAACCTTATACAAAAACAACTGTTTCTCACGAAATGAATTGCTTCGTTTCTCAACCATTGTATTTGCAATAATGCTATACACCTCGGATAACTCATCGGGGTCTACGAATTTATACAGTGCTCTTTTTATCGCTAAAACAGTATTATCAACTATTCTTCTTTCTTCTGTT
>CAYSTR010000462.1:0-2857 GCA_964433745.1 uncultured Oscillospiraceae bacterium
ACAATATTGCTATGCTTATCATCATGAGAAGATTCTCATTCTCGCCGGTGCCGGGGTTATATGGGGTATCGGAGGAGTAGATTGGATTTTGTACTGCCGAACGCGGGATTATGAGCTTAGGAACATCAAACTGCACCATCTTGAGGTCGTTAAGTTCATATGGTACTTTATCTCGGTTTCGGTAGTATTGCAGTATGGTTGGAATATTGTTGGTGGGGTATGGCTTGTCCGGGCGGAAATCCTTATCTGTTTGCATAACAAAGCTTCTGTTGAAAAGGATTTTATAGGTCAGTGTATACCTTTTTTCAAATGCTCCGGATGTGAGATATTCGGGAGCTAAATCACTCATCGGCAGATTCCAATAGAGAATATCCGTATTCTCGTCAAACTTTACACCTGTAAACTCTGTTCCCTCATTGCCATTGAGGGCTTTTAGTTCTTCAAAGCATATCCCATACCCCATTGGGTCTTGAATGAGCCAGTACTGTGAGCCTTCTCTCAGATCTTTAGCTATATTGTCAAATGCTGATATTAATTCTCCGGTGTTATCCGCTTCGAGGAAATGGTCGTGTTCATTAGCTGTGTTTAGCATGATAAACTCTGCTTCACTGCGTTCAGCAGGTGAGGCAGAAGAACCGTAAGCGAATACGGTAAATACACCTATGCCTTTATCTTGCAGAATCATTCCCTCGGAGATTGTGGCAAGTCGGTTGTTTAACATAACGTCATCCACGGCGATTCCGGCGATTGTATAAGGGGAAAACCTATCGTAGTTATCAAAATCGGTGACATAAAAACCTAGATTATAACCGTTTAGCGGCTTTATCCGGTCGGTAAGACGTCCTGCTACACCCTTATAGGAATAATTTGGTACACCGTCGGAAAAGAGAATGACATATTTACTCTCATTATTTGCCGATTCAAGAAACTCCCGCGCACGCTTTAGAGCAAGCTGTGTGTTTGTTGTACCGTTTTTGTTTGGGTAGATGGCATAGTCTACAGCGGCAAGTGCATCATCCAGTACCGTGTTTTTTTTACCCGAATTAAAACCAAAGGACAGGAAATCGTCTACATTTGATTCAAATGCAACCAAAGCAATCTCATTATCAGGGCTTGCGTCTGCTCCGAGAAAAATACCCAGAAAATCGTTGACCGCAAGCGTGAGCGCCTCCGAGCGGGACAGTCCACCGGAAAACTCTTCGAGCATACTGCCGGAGTTGTCCAGAACCAGTACAACCGATATACCCGGTTGGTGAGCTGTTACCTCCACCCCCGGCATAGTCTCGACCGACAGAGTAATCGCATATTCGTCAGCTCCCAGTGCCTTTATAGACTTATGAATACGTATGTTGCCATTCTCTACGAGCTGGGGCTGGGGATTAAATAGGATTACACTCTCGTCTAACGCAAATACTTGAAAAGATAGTGTTACAAGGAACATCGATGTTATAAAAGATATTATTAATTTTGTTTTCATATTCCTGCTGCCTTTCAAAGAATGATATTATTAGTCTATCCCTCTTTTTAGGCAGTATTGATACCTAATTTATCCAAGAACCCGGATGGGCGGTTATTGTGCGAGGATAGAGTCTATATGCTCCAGCTCTTCTTTACTGAATAATAGATTATCAGAGGCTTTCACATTATCTTCAATCTGACTGAGCCTGCTTGCACCTATTATTAAGGAGGTCATAGCAGGGTCACGCAAGGCCCACGCCAGCGCCATCTGCGAAAGGGACTGTCCGCGTCCGGCGGCAATCTCATTTAACTGTCTTGATTTCTCCACGCTCTCCTTTGTCACCCGCTCTTTTGATAGAAACGGACTGTTTCCGTGCGCACGAGAGCCCTCTGGAATACCGTTTAGATATCGGTCGGTCAGTAACCCCTGTGCAAGAGGGGAGAATGCAATACATCCGACACCCTCGTTTTTTAGTACAGTCAGAAGTCCGTTCTCGATATCTCGGCAAAACATGCTGTAGCGCGGCTGATGAATGAGGCACTGTACACCAAGGCGATTTAATGCGTCACAGGCTGACTTTGTCTGCTCCGGTGAATAGTTTGACAGTCCCACATAGAGAGCTTTTCCCTGTCTTACGATATGAGCCAGTGCGTCCATAGTCTCTTCAAGAGGTGTTTCGGTATCCGGGCGATGATGATAAAATATGTCCACATAATCAATCCCCAGACGTTTGAGGCTTTGATCGAGAGAGGACACCAGATATTTCTTAGACCCGCCGTCTCCGTAAGGCCCTTCCCACATGCGGTAGCCCGCTTTGGTCGATATAATCAGCTCGTCACGGTATGGGGAGAGATCCTCTTTTAATATCCTCCCGAAGCATTGCTCTGCTGTGCCGGGGCGGGGACCGTAGTTGTTGGCTATATCAAAGTGGGTAATCCCCATGTCGAAAGCGCCCAGCACCATTTCGCGGGCGTTACTAAAGGGGGTCTCCTCCCCAAAGTTGTGCCACAGACCGAGCGAAACAAACGGAAGCTTAATCCCGCTTGTTCCGCAGCGGTTGTAGAGCATGTAGTCATATCTGTTTTTATTTGCCTTATACATAATAATACCTCCGTTTAGGCTAGTTTTAATTTTTAGTATACAATATTGATTTGTAAGCGTCAAGTATCTTATACATATCTTAAAAAATACAAAGAATATAAATCGGTTTCTTTTAGATTATTGTTATTTTTAAAGCAGATTAATTATTTTTGTTTACATCTATTAAAGCTTCTGATATAATGTGAGCAGATTATTATTATTGGAAAGGAAATGATTAAATGACGTCACGTGAATTGACGCTTGCTACGCTTGAATTTCGCAATACGAGCGGCAGAGCTCCCCGCCAGCTGTGGTATC
>CAYSTR010000463.1:0-2851 GCA_964433745.1 uncultured Oscillospiraceae bacterium
GGTTGTACCTGTAGAAAACGCTCTTACATTTGCAAGCTCACTAGCGGCTCATGGTATACAGTTTGAGCTTCATATCTATCCTAAGGGAAAGCATGGATTATCTCTAGCAAGCAGGATAACAGCTCCAGAAAATGACGATACTCTTATTGAGGAATATTTATCTGACTGGATGGAAAAAGCCATTAATTTTATTAATATGGGGCCGTAAAGGTTTCGACGGGGATTTTGAAGCGTGAATAGCGAGTAGAGTGGCGGAAACTCTTAAATCAGCCGCATTTAAATTTAAACGCTAACGATAACGTTACAACTGTTAATTTTAATAAGATGGCGGTAGCTGCCTAATTAAATTAACACTGCGCGGCGCATAGCGCCGCCCGTCTCTCCCGATAGTACCACGGATTGGGTGTAGGCGTAATTTAGTGGTCAACTCTTAGCAATTTTACCTCGGATTGCAATAGAGTATTAGAGGTTACCGGATATGTAAGCCTGTTTGTCGGCGTGCGTGTCTGGGAATTATAAATGATAAACTGCACTCGGAGAAGTTTGCGTGAATGGATTTTCGGACAGGGGTTCAACTCCCCTCGGCTCCACCAGTTTTGAGAATGAGAAAAGCCTTGATTTAATGAGCAATACCGCTCGTTTTATCAAGGCTTTTCTCTGCTTATTTTTACCATTTGACGACTATTTGACGACTGTTACGCTTTTTTCTCGTCAATCGGAACGATTTTAGAGTAAAAAATATCCATCTTATTTGCGGCTTGTGCTTCCTTACTCTTGATGATATGGCTGTATGTGTTGAGCGTGACATTTTTGTCGCCGTGTCCTAATCTCCCGGACAGAGTAACCACATCCACCCCAGCAGAAATGAGCAAGTAAGCGTTTGTATGTCTTAACTGGTGATAGGTTATCTTCGGCAGACCGTGACGCTCTAGGAATTCGGTAAACCATTTATAGGGGCGGTGTGGGTGCATTGGTGAACCGTCCTCATGAATAAATACATGGGTGTCATTCTTCCATGCAGACCCTAGCCGGAGCATGTCCTCTATTTGTTGGCTCTTGTACGGCCGAAGTAGTGTAACGACCGTATCAGAGATAGTAATGGTGCGGTATGCGTTTTCCGTCTTTGGTGTGCGTTCCATGGTGCCGTACCCGCTCACATACTCCGATACCGGGCAATGGTTTACCTTACCATTGATACCGGCATGAGAACAGGGGAGCTTACCGGCTTATTGTGGTCTGACCTTGACATGGACAAAGGCACGGTAACTATAGACAAGCAAAGGGCTCACACTCGAGAGCGGTAAACATGGCGGTTAATTGTTCGTCGTCATAATAGGCGGGTTTGTACCTTGCCATCTTCCCCAAGTCCACACGATCGGCGGGGTTACCGGTAAGTACATTCCATTTAACAGCTGTAGAGAGGATTGAGCATATAACACCATGATGATGACGGACAGTCTTGTCTGACAGCTTCTTATCGGTGTCGCGTGTAAACATCTTCTGTATGTCTATTTTCATGGCTGTACATATCTTTACGGCGGTCTCATGTGTTGTGGGACTGCCGTTTTTTATGCGTTGGCACGTCTTAAAGCTCACACCAGACAGCGCGACAAGCGCGGGTGTAGTATATGCGTCGAGCAGGGTTAAAAGCGTATCTGTGGGCGTGTAGCGCCCGTCCTTGCGTATCCCGCTCTCCCCTAGATTGTTATAAAACTCCATGAGGTGGTGGGGTTGCAGCTTTGCGAGCTTGATATGACCTAGAGCGGGTATTATTCGCTCACTCAAACGCATTTTATATGGGTTCAATGTACCGGTGCAAGCCTTTTTTCGGCGTATTCAGTAAGCCACCTTTGGGCGAATTCGGCAAAGGTAATATTTTCGCCATCAAGATATGTGACGCTCTCGACCTCCCGCTCAAACAAGACCGCCTGTCGTTGCAACTCCTTTTGCTTTTGCTTTTCGGTCATGGTGTCCGGCAGTGTGACAGTCTTAAACTTTCGCAGCTTCTTTCCCGTGCTATCATATCCGGCACTTACGGTTATTTGATAGGAATTGTCCGAGCGCTTACGGATGCTTGCCATTAGGTTCACCGTCCTTATTAGCTATTGCAATGTCCAGTAATATCTTACCAAAAGTTTCTTTGGCTTCTAAGAATAAAAAATCTTTAAATGTTTCTGGGCATAGATAGTTAAAATATATTCCTGTTTTTTTTTCAATTTCTAAAACAGATCTGTACATTAATTCATGCGCACCGTCCTCTACCTCAAAGGTAACATTTCTATCATAATCATTAGCCACCTTGACCGCTGCAATATAATCCTCTATTTGACTTAATAGAGAATTCATAGCTAAATGAGCAAACATTCTATTTATCGGAGGGGACAAATCTTTTTTATATTTTGCCAATTCATTTATTACTTGCTCGCTTAAACCCGTTATTTCACAAATGACTTTAACCTCCATGTTGCTAGCTGGTTCACTAACCATACCTAGCAAATAATCGGCAGATACATCAAGATATTCAGCAATTTTCACTAATTGTTCGGTATTGGGAGTTCTTTTCCCGCTAGTGAAATATGAAATCGTATTGTCTGGTACGTTTAACTCTTGAGCTAATTCCTTTTGTTTTTTATTCGCTCTTGCCAGTGCGGCATTAATTCTTTGACCGATTAATTTTTTCGCTAATTCCATAGTTATAAACCTCCAAAATAGCCAATACGCTATGTTGTTATAGTATCATAGCAAAACGACTTGCACAACACTAGTTGTTATGTTACAATGTAATCATAGCATATATGATAATAAATTGCAACAACAATTTTTAGGAGGGTGAGCAATGACCGCAAATCAA
>CAYSTR010000464.1:0-2850 GCA_964433745.1 uncultured Oscillospiraceae bacterium
GGTTTTTACTGCTCCAAAGTCTCGTTCAACCGCATCGTTTTTGTTAATGTCACAGTATATAATCTCCATACCGAAAGCTTTCGCACGTCTTGCAACCTCATAGGCTATTTTTCCCATACCCACTATTCCTAGACGTTTACCGTTTACGCTGTGACATTCCTTCTTTTCCCAAACCCCTGTGTGCATATCTGCATTGAGCTTGCTTATATTTCGAGAAAACTCCAATATGTACCCCATGACAAGCTCGGCAACAGGCGGCTCAACCACCCCTAAGGTTCGGGCTACGGTAATACCCTTTGTCCCCGCATATTCTACATCTACGCTGTCCACCCCCACTCCTCGGCGGGAAACTAGCTTTAAATTAGGAGAACTGTCTATAACCTGTCTGTTGATACGCTCGAGGTCGCATATAAATGCATCCGCAGACCCGCTGTGCTCAATTATTTCCTCCGGTGACAGAAACTTGTGTCCGTATGGGTCGATAATACTATGACCTGCCTCTAATAGTATTTCTCTGCCCTTTTCTGAGTATTTTCCGAAATATTCGCTTGTTATAAATATATCAGCCACGCATATACCCTCCATCTATAGCACTCGCAGCCAGACTTTTATATACTCCCAGTATTCCCTTTTCCAGAACAGGGTTATAGCTATACTCCCGCCGCCTTTCTTCTAGGTCTACATTCAATAGATTAATGCTTCTGTTATCAATGTCAATCTCAATCATATCACCGTCCCAAACCAAAGCAATCTCGCCCCCCGCCGCGGCTTCGGGTGATATGTGACCAATGCATGGTCCTTTGGAAGCGCCTGAAAAACGTCCGTCGGTGATAATCGCAGTGGTAGAGATTAGTTCCTGGTCGGCACACAGGGCTTCTGTAGTATAAAACATCTCGGGCATTCCGCTGCCGCGAGGACCGGCATACCTTATGACAATACAATCTCCCGGCTTAATTTCTCTTTCAATAATAGCTTTTCTCGCAGATAGCTCATCATCAAATACCCTCGCTCTTCCTACAAATTTTCTCATGCTCGCAGGCAGACCTGTATATTTTACCACTGCTCCTTTCTTTGCAATATTGCCCTTCAAAATAGCAATGGCACCATGCTCATTCAGCGGGCGGATTACATCGGAGCGGGATATACCAAAGTTCTTTAAGTACCCCTCATACAAGGAAAGCTTTTCCTCCATACCTTCAAGGTTCTCCCCTAGGCTTTTGCCGGTAACCGTTAATACATCCAGATTAAGCTTATCCTTTAACATAATCATAAGTCGGGGAACACCTCCGGCATACCAAAACATGTCTGTTCCGTACTGTCCTGATGAACGTGTGTTTACTAAAAATGGAACCTGCCTGTGAATAGTATCAACATACTCAATATCAAAGTCAAGCTCTGCTTCGTAGGCTATGGCGGGGAGATGAAGCAGAGCATTGGTGCTCCCTCCTATTGCCCCATGGATAACAACCGCATTATGCAAAGCCTTTTCGGTCAATATATCCCTGACCCTTATGTTTTTTCTGACAAGCGAAACAAGAGCTTTACCAGCAGACTTTGCCATCTGATCGATATACTTCATATTTGCGGGCATTAATGCGGAATGGGGAAGCGCAAGCCCCATAGCCTCCGACATAACCTGCATAGTAGCGGCCGTTCCCATAAACTGACATGCACCGCAGGAGGTACACGCATCACTTTTGTATCTGTCGAACTCACATTCTGTGACCTCGTTTTTGGCAAATGCAGCATTAACACCACCAATCTGCTCCAGACTAAATCCGTCTGCTGCCATAGGCATAACGCCGCCGGGAATATGTATTGCCGGGATATTTAATCTTGCCATTGCACAAAGATGCGCCGGAACCGACTTGTCACAGCTTGATATAACCGCCATGCCATCAAACATGTTAGCCCTGACATGTGTTTCTACCATGCCGCAGATAAGTTCTCTCGACAAAAGCGAATAGTTCATGCCGCTATGCCCTTGAGCTATTCCGTCACATATATCTGTTACGGTAAAATGGGAGGGCTTTGCTCCTTGATACTTTATGCCGTCGTCTGCCATCTGCGCCAAACGATTTAGATGCATACTACCTGGGTGACTGTGTCCGTATGTAGTTTCAATAAGAATCTGCTCTCTTAGTATGTCCTCACGGTCCCAATCCATTCCCTGTCTAAGTGCATTTATCTCGGGGGATATCTCATGAATATTCATATTTACTCTCCAAGCCCTGACATCTTCAAAGCATCCCTTGCACCCTTCGCGATAAAGACCGTATCCATTCCCAAGGCCAAGAATGTATACCCCTCTGTTATCGCACTGCTTACGTTCTCCCTTGTGGGCAGTACTATATGTTGTCCGGCGGCCTTATTATTCTTTTTACATGAGCTTAGTACTGTTGACTTAGCCTGTTCAACCAAAGGATGCGCTGTCTGTCCTGGTACACCATATGACCCAGAAAGGTCATATGGACCGATGAAAACTCCGTCTACACCCTCCACCGATAGGATTTCGTCTATGTTGTTAACCGCTTCCTTCGTTTCTATCATTACTATTACAATAACCTCTTGATTGGAGGCTTTGGTATACTCCTCAAAATTTTCCCCCCAGCTATTAGCTCTTACAAACGCAAACCCGCGTACGCCTTCGGGTGGGTACCTTGGAGCCGCAACAGCTTTCTCTGCATCAAGCCTTGTATTTACAAGCGGTACAATAATACCCTTTGCTCCACAGTCAAGACACCGCCTAATACTTATTGTGTTATTCTCACTGACTCGCGCAAAGGGAAAAACATTATATCCGGATATTGCTCTTAAAATGTTGGTAAAAGTATCCATCTCTGCTTCGGT
>CAYSTR010000465.1:0-2848 GCA_964433745.1 uncultured Oscillospiraceae bacterium
AGGGGTGAAATAGATGCCCGAAACAGTAAGCAATAAGGAGGCTTGCAAGGCTTTGGGAGTAAGGGAAACCGCAGAACTTGGCTACCTTATATCAACAGGGCAGGTGCCCGTGGGAACGGCGATACCGCCGGGGGCGCTGGGTAACAAGCACTGGAAAGCTACCGTAAACAAACGGCGGCTTGAAAAATGGCTTAATGGCGAGGATATGAGGGAGGGATAGCAATGGAAGAATTGCTGGCAAAAGCCATGATGCTGGGGATAGTGGGGACTATAGGCGGCTGGGCGATAGGACAGGCCTTTAGGGAACTGGGGCTTATGCAGCGGCTGGGCAGATGCATACGGCGGGCGTGGCGGCGGCGCAGAGGGATTTTTATAGATCGCACACCGGCGAAGCGGTTCACGTACTACTACCCAGAAAAATGAAAAGCCACCGTTGCTGCGGTGACTGATCAAAAAACCAACGAAATATATCTAACTGCATTATAGCAGGAACAATGGAGGGAAGCAAGATGTATACAGAATATAATATGCGAGATTACTACGGCGACCCCGAACCGAACGAGTATGAGCCGGAGATGGTGGAGACCGAGGACGACGGAGAGCAGCCCAAGGAAGAATGCACGCATTTTATGGATATGTGGTTTTTCACCGAGGAAGCGGCGAATGAGCACGCTTTGGAAATTGCGGATGATAAAATGCTGACGGCATATGCGAAGAAATACTATAACGAGTTTGGCGCATTCCTGTCTGAACAGGTGGACGTAATAATCTTTGATGAGCTGGGTGGGCTTTCGCGGACGGGAGAGCATATGCACAAGGTGCTCAAGATGTTTGCCGAAACGGATTCTAATTTCTATGATTGGCTGGAAATTGAGCTGGAGAAGCAGGCGCACAAGAGGGCGGCGTGAGGGGAACTATGAAAAACGGAGTAAGCTACTACACAAAGGGGTTCGCCCGCATAGAAGTGGGCTTCCCCGAGGATAACGTTTGCTGCCACTGGTGCCCGTGGTGCAAAGCCGAGTGGGGAATGAACCGCAGCAAATGCAGGCTGACGGATGAAGTGATATATGACACTGAGGCGCGAGGGCAGTTTTGCCCGGTGGAATTGGAGGGAAGCGATGAAGAAAATAAAACTTGAAGTACACAAAACAACGCCTATCAAAAACGGCATTGTACGCATAGATGAAGAGGCAATAGCCGTGATACACGCAATACAGGCTGAGACTGGGCTTTCGGCGCGAAAGATAGTAAGTGAGATGGTGAAGCAGGGCGAACGACATATAGAGATTACGGAGGTGTGATATGGGGATTCCGGTGATGATTTTGGGGCAGTCCGGCAGCGGCAAGTCCACCAGTATGAGAAACTTTAAAAAAGGGGAGCTGGGCATAGTGAACGTTATGCGTAAGCCGTTGCCGTTTAGAACGGAGATAAAACCGTTTAATTCGGACAACTATATGCAGATAGAGGAGGTTTTGAAAAAAGCTACTTCTAAATCTGTAGTGATTGACGATTGCCAGTACCTTATGGCTAACGAATTTATGAGGACAGCCAAGCAAACAGGTTATCAGAAGTTTACCGATATAGCGTTGAATTTTTGGGCGCTGATCAGCACCGTGATTGACGAACTGCCCGATGATGTGATCGTGTATTTTATGGGGCACACCGAAGCGGACGCAAACGGCAATATAAAGCTGAAAACTATCGGTAAAATGCTGGACGAAAAAATAACCATAGAGGGTATGTTCACAATCGTGCTTCGAACGCAGGTGGCAGACGGTAAATATACATTTCGGACGCAGACAGACGGCATGGACACGGTGAAATCGCCTATGGGATTGTTTGAGACAATCGAAATCGAAAACGATTTGAAATTTGTGGATGATAAAATCCGTGAATATTACAACATCAAAATAAAGGAAGGTAAAACAGCATGAAAGCAATATCGGGAATGGAGAATGTGAAAGCGGCGGGAGAAGCACAGGAGCGGTTGCCTGTGGGCGGGTATATCTTGAAGGTTTTGAACGCCGAGGTTTTGGATTATAGCTGGGGTTCGGTGCTCAAAGTGGATTTCGACATAGCCGAAGGCGACTATGCCGGATATTATGCCGAGGGATATAAGATGCAGCAGCAGGAGGACAAAAAGTGGAAGGGCAGCTATCGCATGGTCATTCCCAAAGAGGGTGACGACAGCGACAAAAATATGTGGACTATGCGCAATTTCAAGCGGGATTACGAAGCGCTTGAGGATAGCAACAAGGGTTATCACTGGGATTGGGACGAAAGCAAGCTCAAGGGCAAACTGGTTGGGGGCGTGTTCCATGATTGTGAATATGATATAAATGGCGCCAATGGATTTTATACCGCCTGCCACCATTTCACGAGCGTGGAAAATATCAAGGAAGAAAAGTTCAGAGTGCCCAAACCGCGTATGCTAAAGCGCGACAATGCTCCGGATGGGCTAAATGTGGGTGATTTTAAACCTTTGGATGATGCGGAGTTGCCATTCTAAATGAATCATTTTGAAGTCGAGGCTGCTCTGAAAAGTATGACTATTTTAATAGACACAAGGGAGCAGGACACAAGCGCGTTGAAACGCCGAGTTGAAGCAATGGGCAAGCCCACCGAAAGAATAAAGCTCAACGTTGGCGACTACTCGTGCAAGTGCCCGCTCCCGGAAGGAGGCGAATATTCCCTTGCTGATAGTGTGGCTATTGAAAGAAAGATGAATCTTGACGAACTGTGCAACTGCTTTGCTTCCGGGCGTGGTAGATTCCAGCGAGAGTTTGAGCGTGCGGCAGAAAGTGGCATGACGGTATACCTCATAGTGGAGGATGCAAGCTGGGAATC
>CAYSTR010000466.1:0-2848 GCA_964433745.1 uncultured Oscillospiraceae bacterium
ACAGCTATGAGTAGGTGTTCGAGCAAAAATTGTCAAAAAAGTGTTGACGATTCACGGCGGCGATGTGGTGTCGCCGGGTTATGAAACCGATGACGATTATGCTGTCGTGCCGGGTGTAATTCAAGGCATGAAAACCGGCAAAATCGCCATTGCCCTGCTGGGCATTGATTTGATGTCCGCCGGGGAGCATTGTCAAACGGACATTTTATGCCGATACGGTCTGGTTTCGCAGGGTAAAAACAATCTGCCGCCCTTTTTGAACGCCGAAATCAGCTTGGATTATATGCCCTACAATTACGGCTATACGGCAAGGATTCCGGGCGATATTCATGTTCAGCATAGCCGTCTGCCGGAGGGCATTAAGGATATGCTGGATACCTTTCATAGCCATACAGCAGAGCTTTTATGGTTAGAGGAAACAGATACACAAACCGAGCCGGACGTTGAAAACGGTTTTGACAGATAGCCGCCTATGGGCGGTATTTTTTATGGGAGGTCATTATGGACAAAGAAAAAATCCGTGTGCTTATCGTAGAACCGGAGAAACCACCGTACTTTGAGGAAATCGACAACGATTATAGAGCTATGCAGTCCATTGTAGGCGGTGATATTGAATATTTCCCCCTCGACAATGAGGGTTGCCACCTCTACTGCCACGGTGAGGGCAAGCTGATAGGACTGCCGGGCAACCGCCGCATGGATAACGGCGATATTATATCCGGCACATTCCTTATCAGCGGCGATAACGGCGGAGATGATTGCTCTCTGACAGACGAGCAAATTGCCTACTATTCAGAGCGTTTTGGTCTGCCGGAGTTTTACACTACGGTAGAAGCAAACGAAATGCGCTCAATGTTTATCCCATGCGCTCTGTAAACGAGCTTTTGGCTCTTATGGGGATAACGCCCGATGAGCAAGATGATGGGATTGAGCCTTAGACGGTCATAATATCCTAAATTGTTTTTGCTGTGCGGAAAATTAACAAGTTAGCTCTTGTTTGTCCGAATACATTTTGGTATAATTAACTATTAGATAGGAGTTGATGAAATGGCGGAATACGCTTCAAAAAAATACATTCTCATGCACAAGACTGTGCCTGTTTGTCATATAGAGCTTGATGAAGCGACCTGCGTAATTTCCGCTGTTGCTCCGGCCGGGAACCCTGCTCATGTGCCGGTGGGTATTGCCGTCAAAGGCGATAGTATCGACCGTGCAGCACTCAACGAGTGGTGGAAAGGCAGAGCAATTCCGGCCAGCCGTGACGGTATTGAAAAGGCGCTGACCGAGCTTGGGATTTCCTCAACACAAAGGCTGCTTGACAAGGCTCTCGGTCTTAGCCTGTCCGACCAATACTGGATATGCCCCGAAAGCTCTGATGTTACTTGGGAAAAGGTTAATTTCTTTGATAATCCCTTTTCCGACGATGTGGGCAATATCCTGTTTGGGCAAGCGGCGAGCAGCGAGAGAATGAGCCTTATGTCGCCCGACAACACCTCGGACGGCTGGCTCAAAAAGAAATGGACGATTATTGACGGCAAACGATGCTTGATTAAGGGCGGTAGCGGTGCAACGCAGCAAGAACCTTATAACGAGGTGATTGCAAGTCAGATTATGGAACGGCTCGGCATCCCCCATGTTCCCTACACGCTGATTATGCAGGAAGATTATCCTTACAGCGTGTGCGAGAATTTTATCACGCCGCAGACCGAGCTGATTTCGGCTTGGTACATCATGCAGACCGAGAAGAAGCCTAATCATGTGTCGGTCTATCAGCACTACCTAAACTGTTGTGACAGGCTGGGTATCCCCGGTGTCCGGCAGGCTCTTGACCAAATGCTTGTGCTTGATTTTCTGATTGCAAACGAGGACAGACACCAAAACAATTTCGGTGTTGTGAGAAACGCCCAAACTTTGGAATATATCGGTGCGGCTCCCATTTTCGACAGCGGCACATCGCTGTGGCACGACAAGCCCACGACAATGATTGGTGGGGTGAAAGGGCTGACTTGCAAGCCTTTTAAGACCACCCATGAGGAACAAATTAAGTTAGTATCCTCCTTTGACTGGCTTGACCTCTCACGGCTTGCTGGCATAGACGAGGAACTGCGGGAGCTAATGCGTGGCTCACTCTTTATTGATGAAGCTCGTTGCAACGCCCTGTGCAACGCTCTCGGTCAGCGTGTGACAATGCTTGAAAGTCTTGCCAGCAATCATATCACACCCTTTTCGCCAGGCACTACCGCAGGCGATGTGGCAAGAGATATTTCGTACAGCGGCACGCCTGATGACGATGAGGACGAGGAACTTGACCGATAACTGAATAACAGATAATCATTTTACCGCCCTGTTTTTTGCAGGGCGGTATTTTTATGTAGGAGGTGACATTGTTGCGAGCATCCACAAGACCTATGCCGTTTACAGAAGAACAAATGCAACAGGTCTTTAACACCAACATCATAAATTTTGCAGTAGCCAACGGCTTTGAGATTGAAAAGGGCGACCGCCACACCGTTCATGTTAAGAACAGTGGCGGTCTTTACTTTTTCAATCACGGCAGGGGCTACTACTGCTTTTCCACGCAGAAGAAGGGTAACATCGTTGACTTTGTGAGGGAGTATTATGGGCTGGACTTCATAAATGCGGTAGAGATGATTTTAGGCTGCCGTGCATATGAGCAGACAGTACATTTTGTCCCGCCTGCTGAAAAAGCCCCAAAGGGTGAGCTTATTCTACCGCCGAAAGCCGCAAATTTCAACCGAGTTATCGCTTACCTTGTACAGACAAGAGGTATCGACTGATTCGGCTACACTTATTTAGACAAAAATCGCTCGAACAAGTATAATAAAAA
>CAYSTR010000467.1:0-2845 GCA_964433745.1 uncultured Oscillospiraceae bacterium
AAGCGAGATGGTCACCGCACCAATGGGGAGTATCGCCGAAAACATGAGATTGTCCACAAGCCAGAGAAGCTTCTCCCTGTCCACCGAGATTCCCGGTATTTGGGAGACTATCTGTTCCCAGCTATCGGTGGTCATACTGCGGAAGATGATAAAGTGTAGAACAACCAGAATGAGTACAGACAGTGATGCGAATATAAGGTTTCCCTTTGTGCGGTAGAAAATCTTTATATCTCTTTTGACTAGGTGCATAAGGTTGCTCATTCCGCACGCCTCCCCACTACATTCAGAAATACATTGTCCATATTGCCCTTTAAAAGCTCAAAGCTGTCAAGATAGGGTTTTACATTGTACAAAAGGTCAATCGCCTCCACACCATTTTTAAGCTTGAGAATATATGTGTCTGCCACCAACTCATAATCCGAAAGCTGCCCTTCCAGCTCCGCATTACAGCCATGCTTCACCACAAGCCGGAGAATATCGGACGAATAGGCAGTTTTAAGCTTTTGCGGCGTGTCGATACAGAGGATTTTTCCCGCATCTATAATCGCCACCCTGTCGGCGTTCTCGGTCTCCTCCATGTAGTGTGTGGTGAGAAACACGGTCATTTTGTCCTTTTTTCGTATGTCCTCGATGGTCTCCCACAGCTCAATGCGGCTCTGCGGATCAAGCCCTGTTGTCGGCTCGTCCAGAAAGAGAAGCCTTGGCTCGGGCAGCAGTGCTCGGGCAATATCGCATTTCCTCCGCTGTCCTCCAGACAGACGGTTATAGCGGGACTTTAAAAAGCTGCCCATAGAAAGCCGGTCGGCAAGATATGATATGCGCGCTTTCGCCTGTGATGAATTCATACCGTAAAAGGCGGCGCGTGAGAGCAGATTCTCCTCTGCGGTCAGTACACCGTCTAATACATTGCCTTGAAACACCACGCCGATACTGCGCCTAATCTCATTGTCCTCTCTGCCCAATGTATAGCCGCTAACAATGACGTCCCCAGAGGTTTTGCCTAGAAGCGTACAGATAATATTTATAGCCGTGCTCTTTCCCGCCCCGTTGACACCTAACAGGCAGAACAGCTCTCCAGCATACACCTCAAGACTAATACCGTCCACCGCATTTTTATCCGATGTGCTGTAGCGTTTTGTCAGATTATTTAGCTTTAGTACAGTTTCCATCTTATCTCCTACTTTTTTAATAATGAACGTACATACGGTATAAGCTCGTTTAGGCTTCCTCCCGGATACTGTGTAATATCCACACCGCTCTCGTTCTCGATTGTATCGTTGGCAAGATAAACCGGACAGCCTAGCTTAGACACGCACATGTCCTCAACAGCGTTGTTACCCACCATGAGACACTCCTTTGGAGTTTTCCCCAAGGTCTTTAGAAGCTCCTCGAAATACTTTAGATTGGGTTTGCTGTAAGAGCTGTTCTCCATTGTCGTGACATATGAAAAATCCTCCATAGAAGCGCCTATCCACGACAGTCGCGAAACCGATGCCACACGCGGGAATATGGGGTTTGTCGCCAGTGCCAGTGTCATTCCCATGGATTTTAGCTCATCTAAAAGTCCTCTTACAGAGTAGCCCTCCGGGACTAGCTCACGCACCTTGTGAAATTCGGTCTCGTAGAAGTTCTCAAACTCGGACAGCAGCTTTAGCACACCCTCGCCCAGAAGCTCTGAAAACTTGTCCCAGAACACCTCGTGATTAGTGCGAGTACCGTCATTTTTTATCATCTCCTTGGTCCCTGCCCATATAGAACCGACCAGTTGATCTTTTGTATATCCATAAGGTGCGAACCGTTTAACAACCTCGCCGAAATACGCTCCCACAAAGGTCTCCTGTTTTATGGGAAGCAGTGTACCGTCCAGATCAAACAGAATGGTGTTTATCATAATTGCGTTACCTCTTTTCCAGTATTCACATAATTATATCATAAATTCCAAAATAAATCAAGAAAAACCGGAGAGGGTAGTTTTCCTCTCCGGTTTTTACTATTCCTTTATCTCACCGTCAGTCGTGATGGTCACGACCTGCCACGGAATCAGCTTACCGCTTTGCTTCAGCGCGTTCTTGACCGCATTCTCGATACCGCCGCAGCAGGGTACCTCCATTCGCGCCACTGTTACGGATTTTATGTCATTGTTCGAGAGGATGGCGGTCAGCTTGTCCGAATAGTCCCCCTCGTCTAGCTTGGGACAGCCTATGAGCGTGACCCTGTTTTTCATGTAGTCCGCATGGAAGCTGCCATAGGCGTAGGCGGCACAGTCGGCTGCTACTAAAAGATGTGCTCCGCCTAAGTAGGGTGCATTCACCGGTACAAGCTTAATCTGGACAGGCCATTGATTGAGCTGGCTTTTCGTGCGCACCGTCCGCTCGGTGACCTCCTCCTTCGCCGCCTCACGTACGATGGGACGTGAGTGCGTCCCCGGACATCCGCAGGGCAGCGTCTCGGGCGGCTTTACATATGCGTCTGCCTCCCGTTCCTCAAAGGATATGGCGTTTGTGGGGCAGACCGGCAGACAGTCGCCCAATCCGTCACAGTAGTCGTCCCGCAGAAGCCTTGCTTTACCGTCCGCCATACCAATAGCTCCCTCATGACATGCCGTCACGCATAGTCCGCAGCCATTGCACTTGTCCTCGTCGATTTTTATTATTTTTCTTATCATAAAATATCCTCCGCTTGCTTTTATGAATTGATTATACTATAATAATTATATAAAGTCTGTTGCAATTACAACGAGGAAATTAAAATTTATGGAAATACATGATATAATAATAAAAAGCCCCCTATTTGAGGGCATAAGCCGGGATGAGCTATTAAAGCTTCTGGGCTGTATCAGTGCAGG
>CAYSTR010000468.1:0-2844 GCA_964433745.1 uncultured Oscillospiraceae bacterium
CTCGTTGCTTTGCGGGCCCATGATGTTACCGCCGGAAAGGGGTTTATACCGTCTGACCTTGTTAAGCAGCTCGTCATATGCATTGTGGCAGTCAGATAAGCTTATTACACCGCACCAGTAGACAGACACCTCGCAGTCCACAGCACCGGCGACGCTGCGCTGAAAGCTCTCAGCCATTCCCTCAATATACCTATAAGCCTTGTTTATGTCGTCATTATGCTCACCAATCATTAATACAACCTCATTGCCCTCGAGGTCGGTAAACAGAAGATGATTAGTATTAACCGTCAGAACCTTATTGATAAGCTCCCTAATCATTGAAACAGCAATACCCTCTGTCAAATCCCCCTTTTGAAAATCGTCAACAGATATAAGAATGATAAACACAAAACATCCCTCACCGAGGACAATGTTGTATCCACCAAGCTTTTCCAGAAATTCAGTAAGCTTTAGGCGTCCTTGCACGATATATGAAATGAGTAGGCGGTCAATCAGTATGGGCATTGCTTCCTTAAAGCGAGTCTCCGCTGAGATGAGCAGATGCTCCATGTGAAGCTCTTTTTCTATTTCGCAGAGTGCTTGTTTTACTGCTTCTAGCATCTTCTCATGCCGTACAGGCTTTACGATATAGCTAGAAACCCCAAAGGCTATTGCTTTTTGTGCATATGTAAAATCGTCAAACCCCGATAGAAGGATGGATTTGCAAAACGGCCAATTCCGCTTGGTATACTCCACCAGCTCCAATCCGCTAATCTCGGGCATTTTAATATCGGTAATAATCACATCAATTCTTGTTTTACCAAGTATGTCCATTGCTTGGTATGCATTACTAGCTCTAAAGACATCTGTTATACCTATTTCATTCCAATTAATGTCACACGCCAGTGAGTTCGTTACAGTTTCTTCATCATCCACAAGCAATAGCTTATACATTTACGTTATCTCCATTTTCTTTAGGTATACGTACCTTTATACACGTACCGCCCGGTACACGGTTTTCTATCGACAATCCCCCAGTCTCACCATACTTTAGCTTCAGTCTCCAATAAATATTACTGAGACCGTAGCTGGTACTGTTATCAATATTTATTTCGTTTATCAGCTTACTCAACCTATCATTCTCAATTCCGCAGCCGTCGTCCTCCACATTGAGAACAATACATTCATCCTCCTCATATATGCTAAGCCAAATGTTACCTGATCCTAGCTTATTTTCCATTCCGTGAATGATAGCATTTTCAATCAAAGGCTGCAAAATAAGCTTTGGAATATAGCACTCATTCAAGGACTCGTCTGTATCTATGGTAAATGCAATCTTTTGACCGTGCCGCATTTTTTGTATCATTATGTAGGTTTTTACGTGGTCTATCTCGTCTGCCAGTCTTACACGGTCAATATTAGCTCCGGTTATGTATTTATAGTAATCACCCAAATACAAAGCCATATTAGCTGCGGCCTCGTTGTTCTCTGCGTTGGACATATCATAAATGAGGTAGAGGCAGTTATAGAGAAAATGCGGGTTTATCTGTGATTGCAGATATTTATATTGTGCTTGCTGTGTCTTTATCTTCTCAAGATACACCTCGTTTATTAAACTGTCAATACGTCCTGCCATGTCGTTGAAGCTCGTTGCCATAAAACCCAGTTCAGACCGGCTGGAGATGCATAGCCTTGTACCAAGATCCCCTTCTCTCAACTGGGACATAGCATAAACCAGCTCATGAATAGGAGCGAGTATGCTTTTATAGGAGTAAAACGTAAAAAATACCGCTATAACAAGCTCTAGGATAAGGATAATCAGGATGAAATACTGTATTCGCAGGATTGGCTGCATAAAGCGTTCCTGCTGGTAAACAGTACCCAGTATCAACCCGTGTTTTGGTATGTAGCTGTATATTATCTCATAGGTAGACGAGGCTTCTGCATAGCTGAAGCGGGCGTTCTCTTGTCCGCTTTGCATTATCTGCTCGTACACACTGTCATAGCTGATGGGTAGGTCATTGTTTGATGTAATATGTACCCCGCTTAGCGTATATAGGAACACTGTACCGCCGTCCTTTACATTGAGCTGACGCAGTGTCCGTGTAATATAGCTGATAGGTATCTCAATAACCACCGCAAGATTGGTTTTCCACTGTCCGTTAAAGATACCTTGAACGAACACCAATACGTCTGAGGTGTCCTTCTTCAATTCCCATACTCCGCTTGAATAATCGGTATATTTATTCAAGAAGTCATCGTTTGACACGGTATTTATGTTAAGTGTAGAAGATAGGAGCTTATTCTTAAACTTAAAGTATACCATGAGGTTTCCGCTCAGCTCACTTAATGACGAATACGTCTTTAAGCGTTTAAACAGCTTTGCATACTCAATAAGGTTACCTACTTCGTAGGGTGACTGATTAATCGCCTCTATCTCTTCATCAATGGCAATATTTTGTGCAAGCAGGCTAATCCTGCCCAGCGTTTGGCTGAACTGTGTAGTCAAAAGCTCTAGGGAAGTAGAGTACGATTCGTTTCAATGCTTATAAAATTAATCATAAGCCCGCCAACGCTAACAATTATTATTATTGATAAAAAGCTGCCCAGCAGAAGCTTTGCTATAGATGATCGCCACAGCCAATCCATATTTTTCACCTAAAGTGTTTTTCTCTATTATAACATATTTTTATAATTTGTCACTATATATCAAGAACTTAATTTATAACGTTAAATAATAGTAAGAAATGTCATATAACGGTATGGAGATTTATGAATAATCTGTTATAATTGTATTATTCCTTTGTAGAAAATAATTTAATTCGGAAAGGCGGAAAAACAGATGATAAAAAGAACCCTTGCGCT
>CAYSTR010000469.1:0-2827 GCA_964433745.1 uncultured Oscillospiraceae bacterium
CTCTGCCGGATAAGAAGCTACACCAAGACTGCTGAATATCTGCACATAACACAGCCCGCCGTAACACAGCACATCAAATACCTTGAGGCTGAATACGGGGGCAGACTGTTTTTCTATAAAGGGCGCGAGCTGACACTCACCGAGCGCGGCGAGCGGCTTATTCGCTTTGTGCAGACCATGAGCCGTGATGCCGAACACATGAAAACACTGCTCTTAGACGAGAGCATTAACATAAGACGGCTAAACTTCGGCGCAACGCTTAGTATCGGTGAGTTTGTCTGTCCAAAGCTCATTTCACATCTTCTGACTAGCTATCCCGACATGCATGTAAACCTACAGGTGGACAATACAAAGATACTTCTACAGAAGCTAGGCGGCGGTGACATCGACTTTGCCTTAATCGAGGGTTTTTTCGATAAATCCGCATACGGACACGAGAACTTCTCATACGAGGAGTTTATAGCCGTATGTTCGGGAGCTTCCCGACAGGCAGACAGAGCAGTCTCGTTTGGGGAGTTGCTGGGAGAGCGGCTGATTATGCGGGAATCCGGCTCTGGGACACGCGATATTCTCGAGGGGCTGCTGCACGAGCAGGGTCTTTCGGTGGGCAGCTTTACCCGGATGTGTGAGCTTAGCAATATGTCCGCGATAAAAAAGCTTGTGAGCGAGGGGCACGGAATAACGTTTCTCTATAAAGTAGCGGCACAGTCCGAGCTTAATACAGGGCTTCTTATATAGATACAGTTAGACGGTATGGCGGTGCGGCGGGAGTTTTCCTTTGTATACCTTAAAGACAGTCTGCATAAAGACGAATACCTCTCATGGCTTCGTTTTTTTAGGAGCGCTTATCTTAATATGTAAGGCTACCAGCTCACTGTATCGTCCGGGACATTCTTGTTAAGAGCTTCATTTATGAGCTTTAGCATCTCAAAGTCACTGCGGAAATTGAGCATTCTGTTCTCCTCAACCCATTGAATGGTTCCCTGAAAGGTTGCATTCTGCCTATATTTAACCTTAACAATAAATGTCCCCAGATTACCAGCGGCGTTGTTATTCAGTTCTTCCCCCATAAGTTTTTCTCCCTTTGCATAGTTATTTTTGGTAAAGAAGCTCCTTAGGTCAAAGGTGCTTTTTATGAGCTTATTTTCATTGAGGATAGATTCAATAACCCTTGCAATTTCGCCTAGGCTGTATACGCGAACGCCCTCACCCAGCGGCATACACAACAGTCTAAAGGATACCTCTTGTTGTGAAAAGACATCCGCCATAATCTTAAAATCGATGCCCTCTCTCATATTGGTAACACATCAGCCTTTCTTCTATGAGCTTTTTTCGGAAATGCTCATAATAGGAATAATTGAAAAGGTGTACATAACCTCTTTATTAATATTTGTAGCGGCTGCGAGTATACGGTTTTTTACCATAATAGCGTTCTCATACGATAGGGTACTTAGCATTATGAGATACTGTGCAAAGGAATATCCGGCAACTACATCGTTCTTTCTAAGCGTCTTTTTGAGTATCCCCTCAAGCTTTAATCTCTCGGCGGCTATCAGCTCTGACGGAGGTGTCGTACCGTTTTTCGAGCTGATGGTTAAAAGGATAAGATACTGTGACTCGTTTTTTCTCTGTAGGTTTCGCACCTGTAGACTGTATAGATTCATGAACGCGTCAAACGAGCAAAACAGCGGCTGTGTCAAATCGTCCTTATCCTTTAGCTTTACAACGATGTTGTCGATATCAGCATCGATTATACTGTCGGATGCCGATATCTGCTTATAAAGCTTTTTGGTTTCGTCCGACAGGCGAACACCCAGATCCTTGTAAAACAGCTGTGTGATGAACTGATAATGCTTTGCAGCCTTTTCCAGCTGCCCCTGCTTGTAGTATGTATCCATAAGCCGACGGTGCAGCGTCTCGTTAAACTGGTCAATGTGAGTCGCCTTTACGAGCACATTGAGTGCCTCGTCATACCGTCCCAGCGAAAACAGAAGCTCGGTCAGCTTATCCACAGCGGAGGTGTAGACATATCTATAATATGTAGTGATGGGCACAACCCAGTCCTGGTAGGACAAGGAGGTCATAAAATCGTCCTTATACAGCTCTACCGCCTTTAGGTAACAGTTTATTCTGGTGAATATATCCGCATCCCCGGTGTTAGCCTGCTTTATGTATTCCTCAAACAGCTCGATATCTACGACAGTCTCAATATTCTTGTTCCAGCAGTATGAATTTGATTCAAGGGTCAGAATATAATCCTCATCCCCGCCGAAAGCATTGTTTAGAAGCTTACGCGCTCTGTAGATGAGGTTTCGCAGTGCGTGTGCCGGATTGTCAGAGTTTTCATTAGGCCACAGCACAGCATATATATTGTCAAGCGTCAACAGCTTATTTCGGTTGTAAATAAGATATGAAAGTAATGTAGTGATCTTTTTTGTGTTAAGGCTCTCTTCTATCAAGACAGACTCATCATGAGAGACTGATAAACTGCCAAACAGAGTGATGTAAACCAAAAAAGCACCTCTTTTCCAAAGAATACCATCGTAATTATATCATTAATATCATTCTATTGCAATATAATTTTCATAATTTCCTTATTTTTACAATTTATTTTTTAATGATTGACAAAAGACCTGTAATGCATTATATTACTATAAATAAGACTAAAAAAGGAGTGTGCTATTATGCATGAACGGCGATTTGACGGTATGGGTGACATCTACACAAAATACCGCCCATCCTACCCGGAGGAGCTATTTACCTGCATAAGTGAGGAGCTGTCGGTAGGTAAGGACAGTAAGATAGCGGATATCGGCTCTGGGACAGG
>CAYSTR010000470.1:0-2825 GCA_964433745.1 uncultured Oscillospiraceae bacterium
AGGCACGGATTTATTCATCCCTAACATATCCGTTTCATCTTCCTGCTTGCGAAGTCCATGCGGGCCGTCTGCCATCATCATCGAGGGAATATCGTACCTCTCCATAGCCTTGGTATGCCAAAAATCAGCACCGCTGCAGAGGGCAATTTTATCTCTAAGGTTCATTTTTGAAATAATATTTTTAATGTTCATATCATACCCCCGGCTTTAGGGCACAGGATAAAACATAACTACCGCTTAAAAGGTTATGCCGAGCACCATCGGGCATCGTAAGCTGACACTCGCAGGATACAGGTACCGAAACGTTAATTGTAAACGTATCGGCACAAATGCTCCAATCAGAGATAATTTTACCATAGGGGCACTGTACGCTGCCTTTTACCCATGTTATCCCGCCGCCTAGAATAGGCGCAATCCGAAAGCTTTTATAGCCCCCGCTTGTGGCTTCAATTCCGGCAATTCTCCTGTAGAGCCAGTCGCCCACCGCTCCGTTTGCATAGTGATTAAAGGATACCATTCCACCATTTGAATCTTCATCTGTTTTATTGCCGGTCAGTTCCCCAATGTTTACCGTTCCGTCAGGGCGCAGAGCATCCCATCGCTCCCAAATTGTCGTAGCTCCTGCCTTAACCTCATATAGCCAAGACGGGCAGCTCTCTTGCATAAGAAGCTCATAAGCAGTAGATGAGTACCCATTGTCCGAGAGGGCGAACAATATATAGGGTGTGCCTGTAAAGCCTGTTGTTAGGTGGCAGTCTGCTTCCCGTACCAAGCGGTCAAGGTTCTCTGCCATATGCTTTGTTTCTTCTCCACTCGTTATAGAAAAATGCAGCGGAAGCACATAAGCAGTCTGAAACTCTGTTTTCAGCTTACCCTTACCGTCTGTAAACACCTTACGGTATGCGTTCATAATCCTTTCGTTAAGCCTTCGATAGTACGCAGCGTCTTGGGTTTTACCTAATATTTCTGCAATCTGTGCAGCTATGTTACATGAGTTAGCGAAATATGCTGTACCAATCCATTTACCCTTTTTTAGCCACTGTCGGGCTGTTTCATTCGGCGCACACCAGTCCCCGAAATGAAACGGAAATCTCCAGATATATCTGCCGTTTTTTGTAAAGGCTAGAAACCCCGCCCACCATTTCGCGGCTTTAAGAAACTTCTTAATACATGGGTACTGCTCTCTCAATAAACCTAAATTACCACGTGCAAGATATTCTGCCCACGGTACTAGAATACAGCTGTCACCCCAGCAGGAGTTTGCCATCGACGGCCACTTGTCCCCCGCCTTTGGAATAACCATAGGGAGACCTCCACCCCGCCCTTGTTCTGCTCGCATATCTCTAAGCCATTTGTCAAAGAAGCGGCTCATGTCGAAATTATAGCAGGCGGTACGTGCAAAGACGGCAATATCACCTGTCCACCCCTGACGTTCGTCCCGCTGCGGGCAATCGGTCGGGATATCGACAAGGTTTGACCTACCTCCCCATTTTATGTTGCTTTGCAGTTTATTAATCCGCTCATCCGAACAGGAAAAGCTACCTGTTTCGGGAACGGACGAATGCAGTACCAATGCAGTTAGCTTTAGCTTATCTGTGCCGATACCGCGAACTCCAACATAACGAAAACCCATATAGGTAAACTTTGGTGAGTAAATCTGAACACCATCCCGGCAATAATAGGTCGCTGTCGCTTTAGCAGTTCGCAGGGGTTTAATGAAAAGCTCGCCGTCAACCAACACCTCAGCATGTCGGAAGATAATTTCCTGTCCGGCATTTCCCTTTATATCCGCAGATATAACCCCGGCGAAATTTTGCCCGAAATCGTATATAAGCTCACCGCTTTGTGACTGAACGAAGGATACCGGTTCAAGAATACCCTGTACCCGAACCGGGCAGCCATACTGCGCCAAAAGCACAGGATTTTTACGCGGAGCTGTAACGCTGCATTTTTTGAAGCTTACGTCCTCAAGCGATATATCTGCATGATAGGTTTCACCGTCATACCATTCGGCCTCTCGGTAGTTGCCGTATTCGGTCACCTCCCATGCTTCATCTGTGGCAATGATGTCTGATGTTCCATCCTCATATTCTATATGCAGCTCGCATAGAAATGCTTGTTTGTCAGCATATATCTTGTTTTTACGGATATAGTTAAATGCACCCACTGCCCAACCGCCTGCTACAACTGCGATGACCACATTGTTTTCCCGAAGCCAACCGGTAACATCAAAGGTCTGGTATTGAATATGGTGCTCATAGGATGTAAAGCCTGGAGCAAAATAATCAGTTCCTACCTTTTCGCCGTTTAATGTAAGCTCATAAATACCCAGAGCAGTTGCATTGATAAAAGCTCTGCGAACCCGCTTATTTATAGGGAAATGATATCTAAAGGTCATCGGCTTAGGAGATACCTTGTCGCCAAAGCTATACTTACCGTCGGTAATCCACTTCGCCCTCCACGGTGTACCTAACCTGCCTGTTTGAAATGAAGCATCTGCTTCAGCCGTGTAACCGCTCGTACCCACGGCTTTGATATAAACATTGTATTTTGTAAATGGAAGCAGCTCGCCGCCATAAATGTTGTTAATCTGGTCGGTAGTTTCTATGTGCCAACTTCCGCAAGAAATGTATGCTTCTTGCAAGCTTTCCCCGGTACGCTCTGATTCCAGCGCAAAGGATATGCACGGTGCTTCGTCGGTTACCACACCATCTGTTAGGTTTTGTATCTTAACCCACGCAATCTTCAGCATTAATCATCACCTCATGTATTGGCTTGGTCGGCTTCTAAACCCTTTCGTGCTCTTATCTCCCGCTGTTTCTTGT
>CAYSTR010000471.1:0-2823 GCA_964433745.1 uncultured Oscillospiraceae bacterium
CAACACCAGTAGGTTTTTGCTTATCTGAATTCTCTTAAACTATGCGGTGATTTATATCAATCTCGCCGTCTCCTGCCGCCGGAACAAAGGGCGGCTGCCTATTAATGACCTCAACACTTTAACGGGTGCGCTGTTTGGCATATATCACGGTGTATACCGAACCTATACGACAAACCTTATACTGGCGGGGGTAAACCTTGTGTTGGCGGCTCTTATCATCTGCTTTTATGATCTTCTGTCTGCACTTATCTCTGTTTTGACAGGTGCATACTGTCTGCTGCTTGCCATACTGATGCTTTTATCTTTTGTCCTTTATAAGGATGTGGGATATTTTACCAGATGGAGTTTTTTCTTAAAGTCCGCATTTCTTTTGATGGCGGGCATATTATGTATAGCGAGACCGCTGGGGTATATCGCGGCACTCAAATACTTTTTTGCTGTGTACTTTTTGATTTTGTCCGTCCTATGCCTGTTGGACTATCTCACCCTTGCCCTCCCCGAACGCATGGGAAGGCGTATAGAGCTGCCCTTTCGGATAGTAGCACCCCTCTGGTTTGTGTCTTTTATTCCGGCAAGGCTTATAAAGCGGCTGGGTGCTAATGCGATTAACAGAACACTCTTGCGGGAGGATGCGCCGCCCGACCTTGAAATATTCATCCATTCGGGTGCTGACACCGGGCATATCATAGGGCATGTGGATATGTACTTTGATGGACGCGTGTACTCGTTCGGCGGATATGACGAGAAGGAGACGCGGGTCTTGGGAATCATGAACGCGGGAGGACTGTTTATCGCTGACAGGGAGCGATACATCACGATAACAAAAGAGAAGTTAAATCTTACGATTTACAGCTTCGGAATACGCCTAAGACCCGGTCAAGCGGATATAATAAGAAGTGAGCTTAGTGCATTTATGGAAAACACCGTCCCATGGGATCCCCCTGCCGCTGCAGAGGAAAAGGCGGGGCAGGAGGTGACGGCGGATGACTATGCCAGCCTCATCTATAAATGGGCGGGCGGCGAGTTCTATAAGGTCACGGCGGGGCGGTATCGTACATACTTTGCTCTTTCCGCTAACTGTACCGCATTTGTCTACCAGCTCATGGTAAAGCTTAAAATGAAGCGGATTATTAATCTCGGCACACTCACCCCCGGTGCGTATTTCAGCTTTCTAAATACCGAGCTTGCGCATCCGGGCAGTCCCGTAATATCCAGGAGGATTTATTAATGCCTGCTTACGAATGGAGATTATTTTATGTTTAAGCGGCTGCGTGAGGATATTCGTTCGATTAAGGAGCGCGACCCGGCGGCGCGTTCGGGCGCGGAGATATTTTTTCTGTATTCCGGACTGCACGCCGTCATATACTATAGGATATCAAACTGGTTTTACCGCCATAAATGCATGTTTCTGGCGAGAATGGTTTCACAGCTTGGGCGGTTTTTTACCCTTATTGAGATTCACCCCGGTGCGACCATAGGAAAAGGGCTGTTCATCGACCATGGCGCGGGTGTCGTCATAGGCGAGACCGCCGTATTAGGTGACCACTGCACGATTTATCAAGGTGTGACACTGGGAGGAACAGGCAAGGACACCGGAAAACGCCACCCGACCCTCGGCAACAATGTCATGGTGGGAGCGGGCGCTAAGATACTAGGTCCCTTCTCTGTGGGGGACGGAGCTAAGATAGCAGCGGGTGCGGTGGTTTTAGACGAAGTACCGCCCGGAGCGACGGCCGTGGGAGTACCGGCGAGAATAGTCGTGAAAAAGACCCAGACAAAGGAGCTTGACCAGATACATGTCCCGGATCTCGTGTCACAGGAGCTATGCCGATTGTCCCATAGGATTGAGCTTTTGGAAAAGGAGCTCAAGGTTCGGACGGAGAACGGCGATAGGTGAATATAACGCAAGCAAAATTGCGCAATACGTTGCATAATTAGAGCGGGAGTAAAACTATGAAGATTTACAACACACTTACAAGACAAAAAGAGGAGCTGACCTACAGCGGTGAGCTGAAAATCTACGCCTGCGGCCCTACGGTGTACGACTTTGTACACATAGGAAACGCCCGCTTTATGTGCGTGTTCGACACGCTCAGGCGCTACCTTGAATATCGCGGCGACAAGGTAAGGTTTGTGCAAAACTTCACAGACATTGACGATAAGCTCATTACCCGATCCATAAAAGAGGGCGTGACCGTGGAGGAGCTGGCGAAACGCTATATCGCCGAGTACTTCACCGATGCTCACGGACTAAACGTCAAGGATGCGGACAGTCACCCCAAGGCAACCGAGCATATTGACGATATAATCGACATAATTAAGACATTGGAGAGCAAGGGGTATGCCTATGCCGCTGACGGTGATGTGTACTTCCGCTCTAAAAGCTTCGCGGAATATGGTAAGCTTAGTCACATGCCGCTGGAGGAGCTGGAGGCGGGTGCTCGTGTGGGGCAGACCGATATAAAGGAGGATTCCATGGACTTTGCCCTCTGGAAATCGGCTAAACCCGGAGAGCCGTTCTGGGATTCGCCCTGGGGCAAGGGGCGTCCGGGCTGGCACATCGAGTGCTCCGCCATGAATAAAGCGCTGTTCGGCGATACCATAGACATTCACTGCGGCGGGCAGGATCTCGTATTCCCGCACCATGAAAACGAGATAGCGCAGAGCGAGGCTGCGACAGGAAAGCCGTTTGCCCGGTTTTGGATGCACAACGCGTTTCTCAATATGGACAACAAAAAGATGTCAAAGTCTCTGGGGAACTTCTCGACTACGCGGGATGTGGCGGAGAAGTTCGGGTATGAGCCTATACGCTTTATGATGATA
>CAYSTR010000472.1:0-2823 GCA_964433745.1 uncultured Oscillospiraceae bacterium
AGTATATCTGCGGGACATCGATGTATTCGGCGGGAATTGTCCCTATTACCAATAGCTTTACATCCTTGCCGTCAAAGCGTTTGCTGACTGTAAAGTTTATTATCGCTTCACTTATATGGGTCGTTATAATCACAATGTTTGTGGAGGTGATAACAGAGCTCATATCCGAAAGAAATGGCGGAAAATCCTGTGTGGATGCTAGATTTAGTGAAGCTAGGATAGTAAAGAGATTGTATTCATGCTCCTCGCCCCAGTATTCGTTTGTAACAGTTACGTCAAAGGTGTTTTTTACGCTTTGCGTCGTACCATTTGAAATAAAACGGTTGGGGATACCCTTTGTGCGGCAGTCGTCCAGTATGGTGGCGGCGACACGGATTCCCTGTTCTATTTTATCTCTGTCCACGACAGCCGAGGTCTCATACTCCTTTGATTGCATATTTAGAATAACAGACACACTCTGTCCGGAGGTGTACTCATTGTTATACACCATAAACCGTCCCTCACGAGCAGTAGCACCCCAATGAATCTTGTTCATGGGGTCACCCTGTGAATACTCTCTAACGCCCGCTATATAGAAAGGATCGGCAATAATATGCCGTTTGACCACTATGTCACCAGAGAGATTTTTATTGCTTGCCGTAAGCTCGTCCATCTCCAAAAGCTTAGGAAAGACTGTCACGGTAATACTGCCGCCGTTTTCGGTAAGATTGATGTTTTTTGATAATGACAGATTTCCGAGAAGATCAGACGATACCAGAATGACCTTATCGATACTAAAAATACCTCTTTTAAGGCACTTTACGCGCCAGCTTCTGATTACCTTTCTGTGACCTTTAAGCACAAAGAAGCTGGAAGCAAACCTGGTTTTATCAGTGACCACAGATTGAAGCTCTGCAAAGTCAAGGTACGCAGAGGTCGTTATCTCGGATTTCAACCACGGAATGGGAAGCCACTTGTTGTTTGTCAGCTCCTCGACCAGAATTATCTCGTCACCCTCTGTGGCTTGTGACTTATTAAAATAGCATGTGTAGTTAAGTCTCTCAAACGAAAAACGGCGAAACATAAGGTTTTGCACATACACAGCTATAGCTATGACTACCAACAATGCTATAAATTCCAAGAAAACACCCCTTTTTCAACCGATTGAATCAACCGGAGCAGGAAGCTCCACAAGAAGCTGCGCCAGTATATCATGTGCGGTGTTTGTGCCGGAGGAGGTGGAAAATCCGCGGCACATGAGTCTGTGAGCCAGAACATCAATACACACAGCCTTAACATCATCCGGCAGGACGAACGTACGTCCCAGTATCCCCGCACGGCTCTGTGCTGCTCTCATGAGCGCCAGCGTACCGCGGGGACTTACTCCCAGTCTTAGCTTATCGTGTGTGCGTGTGGCATTGCAGATATCTACAATATACCCCATAACCGGCTCACTGACTGTCACGTCGCGGACGGCATTCTGGGCTTCGATGATGTCCTGTCCCGACAATACTGCCTTAATATCGGTTAGGGTGTGCTTCTGCCGGTTTTGAGAGAGCAGTGTAATCTCGGATGATTTATCGGGATAACCCATACTAAGACGCATGAGGAAACGGTCGAGCTGTGCTTCGGGCAGGGGGAAGGTTCCTTGAATCTCGATGGGGTTTTGTGTTGCTATGACAAGAAAGGGTTTATCCAGTATGTAGGTTTTTCCGTCCACCGACACCTGCCCCTCCTCCATACATTCCAACAGACTCGATTGTGTGCGGGGAGTGGCTCTATTAATTTCGTCTGCCAGAATGATATTCGCAAACAGAGAACCGGGCTTAAACTCAAACTCCTGTAACTTTGCATTAAAAAAGCTTATACCCGTAAGCTCGGAGGGGAGGAGGTCGGGGGTAAACTGGATGCGTTTAAATGAACAGTCTACAGATAATGCAAGCGCTTTGCACAAGGTGGTTTTACCTGTACCGGGTATGTCCTCTAAGAGGATATGTCCGCCCGACAAGAAGGCTATGACAATCTTCTGGGTGACGTCGCGCTTACCCACAATGACCTTTTCAATGTTATCACATAATTTATCCGCTGTTTGTTTCAGATTCATGTCGAATAAGGCCTCAAAGGCCCGTACCCCCCCAGTGTTTTATTTACCTTATTCTAGCACAGTAACTGTAAATTTTCAAGGTGAAATAAAAATATCTTGATTTATTAACAAAAGTATGGTACAATAATTAAAAAATGAACGGTGGTTTTGCAGTGTACGCATTATAATCTGAACCGATATGTTACTTTTGCCTGTATAACGGGCTTTGTAGTGTCGGAATCGGATGGTGCGTTAGCTGTGAAGGGGAATTACCTTACACTGCTTTTGTGTTGTCCGTTTCCGGCTGGAGACGGATTTTTTAAAGCTTTGGAGGGTATATGTCTATAATAAACGTAAAAAATTTAACATTTGCATACGATGGAAGCTACGATAATATATTTAAGCAGGTTTCGTTTACGCTGGATACTGATTGGAAGCTGGGCTTTACCGGTAGAAACGGGCGGGGTAAGACCACATTTCTATCCCTCTTGATGGGCAAGTACGAATATAAAGGCAGTATAACTGCTGATGTCTCGTTCGAGTATTTTCCTTTCATAATTGACGATATAACGCGCAAAACACTTGAAATTCTCGGTAAAGTAAACAGCTATGCCGAGCTTTGGGAGCTAGAGCGTGAGCTTAACCTTTTAGAGGTTTCATTGGACACGCTGTACCGTCCGTTTGACACCCTAAGTCACGGCGAGCGGACAAAGGCACTGCTTGCCGCTTTGTTTACAAGGGAGAATAGCTTTTTACTCATA
>CAYSTR010000473.1:0-2819 GCA_964433745.1 uncultured Oscillospiraceae bacterium
CTTTCACTGAAATAACCGAGTCGGAGGCTTTAGATACGGGCTTTTGATAGGTGTTTCCGGTGGCAAAAAGCAGGTTCTCGCCGGAGGGATCTAACTGCAAGCCTCCCCAAACGCCGGCACCATTGGTGTTTTTCACATCGCTAGGGTCGAGCTCAACCGTTTTACGGCTCCAAATTTTTTTACCCGACTTTTTATCAAAGACAAATACCTCTCCAACACATTTTGCTTGAAATGGCTTGTTCAGGATTTTGTATATAGTGCTTGCGGTTTCATCAATAGAGCAGGTTGCAGCATAAACCCAGTTCGCATCGAAGGTAGGCACAGCGAGACTTCCGGAGTAGGGTTGTAGTGCAAGCGTCTTGCTCCATAGCAATCTACCGCTTTCAATGTTTACTGCGTAGAGTTTTCCTGCTTTTCCACTGGTAAAGAGTCCGCCTTTTTTTCCTCCAACGCTTGCCAGATACCATATACCGTCACTAATGCAGCCGGTTCCGGCAAAGCCATACCACAAATATGGCAGCGGCTCCCCTATAAACCTACCCAGTAAAGGGACATTGCGCAGCAGCGGATTGGGTTGCGGAGGAATGTAAAGCTGTTTTTCATAGATAAGTTTTCCTGTTTTACAATCAATGCAGTATATGTAACCTCCCCAGTCGGATACATATAGCTTATCGCCAACAACCAAAGGCTGCGCGGTAACATAGGAACGACTCTTAAATTCCCATAATACTGTAAGGCTTTGCACATTGTCTGCGGTGATGTTAGACGGATAAACCGGCATATAGGAACACCTCGTTTCATGTAAATTTACTGGCAATCCTTTTTAATAGTGAGCCATTTGACGAATAGCTTACTTGCAAGCAGCCGATATATACTTGCATAGAGGAAAGAGAACGGTAGAAGCAGGGCAAGAATCCACCAATGAATCAATAGACCCAATACAAAAGCGAGGGCAACACACCCGCCAAAAAGTGCTAGCCCGGATATGAGAATGCAGACTGTACCATGCTTTGTTTTCTTATCACATATGCCTAAAGCCAGACCCAGAAGCCCATTTGTCGCCACAAAGAATAGACATTGATGTGGGTTTATTTGGAATAACATCAATCCTACACAAATATAGCTTATTACTGCTAAAAGGGTGTTTTCACGACCTATTAAATAAAGCGGTAAGGATGATACCACGGTAAGAACCACCAGCACTTCGCCGGTTGTTGCTGCTAAAAATTCCACACCCATGACCATTGCGGTTAATAGGCAGGCAAAAATAAATTCTTTTAGCCGCATGATTCATCTCCTTCTACTCTCTTGCCATAACTTTCAATATATCTTAAACCCATGCATTATATGTATATAGAGTAGTGCAGCAAAAGATGTGCATATATTTTTATAAACAAAACACCGCTACATTTGAGCGGCGTTGAGTGTAGGTTGGCATCACATTTGAAAAAATCTTTCTTATATATGACACAATGTTGTCCTGTATGTATGCCAGCCAAACTGGTAAATCTAAAAGGAAGGTCAGCTGTTTGATAAAGCCACAGCGGATAGTTAAATCACCTATGGAAACACTATTTACAGAGAGGTGATTTCTATGATATCCAAAAAATCTGTCATCACATTCGGCATGGTGGCAATTCCAATTGCTATGTACACAGCGACACAGGACAATGACATCCACTTTAACCAGTTGCACAAAGAGGACAACAGCCGCATCCGCTACAAGAAAACCTGCGGACACTGCGGTCAGGAGATTAAGTCGGAGGATATTGTTAAAGGCTATGAATACGATAAGGATCAGTACGTCGTTGTGACCGATGAGGAAATCGAGAAGATTAAAACCGAAAAGGAGAAATCCATTCAGATTCTGCACTTTGCACAGCTGAATCAGATTTCGCCTGTTTACTACGACAAAACCTATCAGGCAGCACCCCAGCCGGGCGGTGAAAAAGCTTTCGAGCTACTGCGTTCCGCATTGATGGCAGAGCAGAAAATTGCAATCGGCAAGACAGTCATGGGTACTAAGGATACGCTGATGGCAATAATTCCTCGGGAGGACGGCGTGCTCATTTCCACCATGCATTATGCCGATGATGTAAAAGAGCTGCAAAAGCCTTATACTAAATCAGATGTCAACGAAGCGGAACTCAACATGGCAAAGCTGCTCATAAACTCTATGGATACACCGTTTGACCCCTCCCAGTATAAGGATGAATATCAAGCCAAGCTGCGTGCGTTGATTGAAACGAAAATCTCCGGCAAGGACGTGGTTGCGCCGGAATCGGAAGCGCCGGGTAAGGTGCTTGATATCATGGAGGCACTCAAAGCAAGCATTGACAAGGCGCAAAAAGACAAAGAGTCAGCGTGACGAATATGCCCGAGAAACTCCGTGAATACAATCAAAAAAGGGACTTTGATAAAACTTCCGAGCCGCAAGGTGAAAGCGCAGAGCATGGGGGTTTGCTTCGCTTTGTCGTGCAGCATCACATGGCTCGCAGGGAGCACTACGATTTCCGGTTGGAATGGGATGGTGCGCTGCTTAGCTGGGCAGTACCGAAAGGACCATCCTACAATACCCGTGACAAGCGGTTAGCCGTTGAGGTAGAGCCGCACCCGCTGGAATACCGCAACTTTGAGGGGACAATTCCCAAGGGCGAATATGGCGGCGGAACTGTTATGATCTGGGATGAGGGAACTTGGGAGCCTTACGGCAATGCGGATGAGGGGCTGCGCAGCGGTTCACTCAAATTTGTGCTGCATGGTAAGCGGCTCAAAGGCAAATGGGCACTTGTGCGTATGAAAGCGAAAGAGGGAGAGAA
>CAYSTR010000474.1:0-2815 GCA_964433745.1 uncultured Oscillospiraceae bacterium
CAAACTATATTACACTTCACAGGGTGGAGAGCTTCCGGCACTTGATTTACTAGTGCAATACAATGCAAAAGGATGGATATAATGACTTCACACAACATAAAAGGCATTTGGGTAACGATGGTTACTCCGTTTGACGAGCAGTTAAATATCTGCTATTCTGCAGTGGAGCAGCAGGTGGAATGGTATATTCAAAGAGGGACAAGCGGTATCTTTGTGGTCTGCCAGTCCAGCGAGATGGAACAGCTCAATCGCGGTGAGCGGCAGGCACTTAGCCGGGCTGTAGTAAAAGCGGTCAACGGCAGGGTGCCGGTTGTGGCGTCGGGACACCTTTCAGAAACCCCGGAGGAGCAGTATGCCGATGTTATGAGCATATACGAAACAGGTGTGGACTCGGTAGTGCTTGTAAGTAATCGTTTTGCTTCGGATGGGGAAAGCGAGGATGTGTTCATCGGCAGCATGGACAGATTCTTAAACAGGATTGACACATCGGTACAGCTGGGGATGTACGAATGTCCGTCACCGTACAAATGGCTGCTTACAGACCGGGCGTTTCAATACTGCATCAACAGCGGACGGATAGATTACTTTAAGGACACCAGCTGTGACACGGGCGTAATAAAAAAACGAGCAGCTATGGCGTCAGGGAGTTCGCTTTATATACTAAATGCCAACACGGCTACCTTTCTGCAAGGGCTAAAGGACGGTGCAGATGGATATAGCGGTGTAATGGCAAACTTTCACCCCGAGCTCTATCGTTGGTTATTTGACAATTATGAGACGCAGCCGGCGCTGGCACTGCGCGTTTCGGATTTTCTTTCGGCTGTTGCTGCCGTTGAATGCCGCAACTACCCTGACTGTGCTAAATATCATCTCAGCAAGTACATAAAAGAAATGCAGGTATTTTCGAGAAGGGATCGCCGCAGCGGGCTGCCGCAGGCAATGCAAATGGAGATAGATGCCGTTGAACGGCTGGCAGATCGTTTTCGAGAAGAATGCGGGATAAGGATATAACATTCATAAAGGAGAGGTATGATGGAGTATCTTGCAAATAACCTGGTTCGGATTTATCAATCCGAACAACCGGACAGAATCTATACATATACCCCGGGTATCTGTGTGCTTCCGGGCGGCAGACTACTGGTTACGATGGATTTGGGAGGTCCGGGTGTTGCCGGTATTGCCGGTGCAGTATCCTTAGCTACCAACCGTTGGGTGTTGGGAAAGGCGTTTATCTCGGACGACCGCGGCGTTACCTGGCGGCATGTCGCCGATTTTCCCTTCTGCCATGCCCGCCCGTTTACGGCAGGCGGCAGTGTATACATCCTAGGTCAGGCCAATGACTTGTGCATTATCCGCTCTAATGATAACGGCGAGAGCTGGTCGTCTCCACACCGCCTTACAGAGGGCGAGAGGTGGCATCAGTCCGCCTGTAATGTCTGGTACAGGGAAGATAAAGTCTATCTGGTGATGGAAAAAACGGTACTGTATGCCGGGGAAAAGAGCGTGGGCTGGCCGGTATGTTATCTTATACCTATTCTCCTGCGTGCGGCGGTAACCGACGACTTGACGAAGTGCGAAAGCTGGACCTTTGCAAGTGAAATAAGGTTTATAGATGCAGTGCATGAGGGTGAACTCAACCATCACGGCATACCCTTTTACAAGTCGCTTCTGCATGAGGATGAGCGGTGCGGTGATGAGACACTGACGCAGCCGGTAGGCTGGCTGGAGACCAATGTGGTTCAGATCCTTGATAAAAAGCACTACTGGTATGACGAGAGCGGTAGAACCTTTAACCTGTTTATGCGCGCACATACAGCGGGCAGCGGGTACTGTGCAATCGCAAAGGCTGTAGAGCAGGAGGACGGCAGCATCAAAACGCAGCTGATAGAAGCACCCTCCGGCAGAACATGGGTGTTTTTGCCTATGCTTGGGGGACAAATGCGTTTCCATATGCTGTATGACCCGAAAACAGAGCTTTACTGGCTGCTGTCTACACAAGCTACCGACAGCATGACCCGGATAGAGTGTTTAAGCAGCGAACGCTACAACATCCCTTGTGATGAGCGGCAGCGGCTGCAGCTCTCGTTCTCAAAAAACTGTGTGGACTGGTGCTTCGCCGGGATGGTGGCAACGGGGGACTCGGAAAAGCAGTCGCGTCATTATGCGGGAATGGCTATAGACGGCGATGACCTAGTGGCAGTTAGCCGGTCGGGGGATGAAAATGCCTCCAGTGCACACGACAGTAACTTTATCTCGTTTCATAGGATAAAGGATTTTCGTTCATTGGTATATTAATAAACTGTGGGGTGATCTTTCATTGATCGGGAAGCTGCGTAATTATATACCGATAGCAGGACCGGCCACACGCTGTCCATGTGACGGCAGCGAGGAGGCATTTAGGATATCTCTGGGTTTTACGCCTAAATGGTATCATGATCGGTTGAGCTTGGATTTTTCAAAACGCTGGCATTGTGACCCGGAGTACAGATACGATACCCTTTTAAGGATTAAGAGCTATTTGCACGATCGGTTCCCCATGGTTAAGCAGTTTTGCCCTGTTTTTGAGGATGGGGTGGAGTATACCTGTGCTACGCTGGATGGTGTATACGGGGCAATGCTGATTGCGGCCATATATGGGTTAAAGGTGCATTATTACACCGATAACTGGCCCACAACTGACACCTCCTGCCATTATACAAGAGAGCAGCTAGAAGGACTAGAGCCGTTTGTACTCGCCGAAAACGAAGCATTTTCTGAGCTTTCTGGGCAGATGGATACTATAAAGGCAAGGTGGGGCAGAATAAGCGGGTATCTC
>CAYSTR010000475.1:0-2806 GCA_964433745.1 uncultured Oscillospiraceae bacterium
CTAGAATAGGCTGTTCTCGGTTAAGCGTTTACTCGTTGTATTGGCAAGCCATAAAAGAATCACCGCTGCAACCGAACGAAACAGTCCGATAGCTGTCGCGTATGAGAACCGAGCCTGCCTAATTCCTACTTCCAATACATAGGTATCTATAACCGAGGATACATCGGAAAGCACACGGTTATTCAGGTTGTTTGTAAAGAGCATGATCTGCTCAAAACCCGAATTCAGAAGATTGGCAATCTGCATTATCAAGAGAATAACAATAGTGGATTGAATAGACGGAAGTGTAATATGTATTATCTTACCCATACGGGTTGCTCCGTCAATATCAGCTGCTTCGTACAGCTCGGGAGAGATAGCGGACATGGCAGCAAAATAAATAATTGCACTCCAGCCTGTGCCCTTCCAGATCTCTGACAGTATCACTATTCCCCAAAAATAACCCGGTTCACCCATAAATAAGATGGGCTCTTTAATTACGCCTAAGCTTAATAAAATACTGTTAACTGCTCCGCCGTCGTAACCCAGAATATTCACCATCACTAAGCTGGATACAAATACCCACGACACAAAATGGGGTAGGTAGGAGACCGTTTGGATGAGCTTTTTAAATCGAACCGCCCTTAACTCGTTGAGCAGTACCGCAAATATGATGGGGATAGGAAACGAGATGATTAAACGCATAATACTCATACCAACGGTATTACGCATTACAAGGAAGAAACGAGGGTCTTTAAAGAAATCTATAAAGTTCTTGAGACCCACCCATTCACTGAATCCGATAGCATCCCCAAGCCGAAAGTTTTGAAATGCCATGACAGCACCGTACATAGGGATATAACTAAACACTAAAATCAATACAAATCCCGGGAGCACCATCATCTGGAGGTCAAACTGCTCCCAAAGTCTACGAAAGAACGATGTATTCTTGATTTTGCCGTTCAATAACCAACACACCCTTTCGTACATTTTATCCCCAAATATTATAATTGAATTGTACAATATTTGGGCATAATTGTCTACAATTCAAATCAATGATTTTCCACGCTGAAACAATGATTTATCATTACTTAATAACCGAATGGAGATTGTGCCACTCACCCGAAATCGTTTTAGCGATAGGCAGACCGGCGAAATCACCTATTAATCCGTCTAAAACAGCTTGTGCAAAAAGTCCGTGTGTGGTAGTATAGTATGGCTGGTTTACACTTCCGCTGTGTTCAAAGAAGGTAATATGTTCTTTGTCCATATACTGAGCCTTATCTATACGAGATAATTCGTAGAGCAAATCCTCACGGTTACCCATATGGGATGCCGCTACCCAAAAAGCTCCCAATGTCCATCCAGCATATAAATCCTTACTGGTGCTAGAACAAATCTCGCGTCGTTTATTGTAAGCATTCTTTACATATCGGTCAACATAACCCAAGGGTGTAAAGATTAACGGGTTTAATTGTACCGGGTGTTTTTGATTCCCCCACTCCCAATTTTCCAACACCTCACAGGAATAGAGAACATCAAGCTTCGGATGCTTGAGCTTTTCATACGCAAGCCCATCCCTTAGGATTGTCCTAATAAGCTCCTCCCTATTAAAATCCTCCCCTAAGATATCCAATAAGCATAGTGTGCTGCGGAGTGTATATTCTGCACTATACAGCGAACAAAGATAGTTTGAGCGGTTTTCGCCGCCATCCTCATCTTGACCCATTGAGGGCGTACAATGTATTCCCCAGCACCCGCCAGGTTCTTTCTCTAGAATTGACAGAAAAAATTGTGCGGTGTTTAACATTATAGGTAAAGCAATGCTTTTACCCCAGTCATAATCCCTTTGATATAAAAATGTTTCATAGGCCATTTTTGCAGGATAGGCGGCGTTATGCAGTTCAAACTGGCAGTTGTTGGGATAGCCTGACCGAAGCATCAAATCATTTTCTTTAGCGGGAAATTCCCATGCCCAGAAGGTTCCTTGTGCTTTATATAGAAAATGGGTCAGGCTTAACATATCATTCATCCGCGAATGATAAAATTCAACGATTGATTTTGCAATATCGAAATGTCCCAAACGCAGAAGTACAGGATGAATCATTCCCACATCCTGAGGAAAATGAAACTGCCAGCTTATGCCAGTCCAACCCATAGGTGAGCTGGGTGCTGTTCTGTATGCCCCAAGGCTGCATAAAATCCAATAAATAGAACGAACAAGGGTGTCTTGTAAAAACTTATCCTCTAACTGAAAATATGCCTCACCCCATCGCTTTGCCCATTGCAGCGATAAAAACTGCCGATAATCAGAGACCCGTTTAATAGAATGAAGCTTGTCTATAATCTCTGTCTGCCTTTGGGTACTGCCGCAGCCAATAAGCAGTGTTACCGATAGGCATTTATCGTCAGAGGAATATATTATTCCGTCCTCTGCTTCAACTATATGCAGCTGCCCTTTGTTTGGAACCATATGCGGAAGAATCACACTGTCACAATCCCCGGCGGATAATCTATAGTACGAGTAATCATCTGTTTCTACCCTGCTGCAATTAACCGAATACACCTGGTCATAGCAGCTGTGTACAGTTGTTTGCGGCAGCAGCTTAATAGGCGGCATACCTCCCGGCGTGCCTTCATATTCCAAATGAAAGTAAATAATGTCCCCGTCGTATGGATTCATCTGACTGGTAACAGTGAGGCTATAGCTTTCATAATGCATTCTGGTTTTTATCTTTCCATTATACAGATTTAGCTCCTGCATATAATCAACGGGCTTTGAATCTAGCATATTCAGAAACATCCGTTGATTTAATGGGAGCCTATA
>CAYSTR010000476.1:0-2773 GCA_964433745.1 uncultured Oscillospiraceae bacterium
CCGACTCCCAGTGCTCCTTGAAATTCGGCGTGCAGAGCCAGGTTCTGGACGCGGGGACCCTGTGTCAGACCGCCGCCCACTCCGGCGAACACCGGAATGTCTGCCGCTGCCATGATGGCTTGGGTAATGATGGGCTGGGGCGTGAACGGATAGACCGCGATGATTGCGTCTGCATTTACGTTTCTTATAATGCATACATCTGTCGTAAACACCACCGAGCGGATAATCTTGCCGAATATGCGAATGCCCGACACGGCGGAGATCTCCTCCGGGACCTTTACCATGAACTTACGCAGTACGCCCTCATATTCGGGAATAAATGTACTCATTTTATACCTCCTATTCTGTCAACAAGCGAGAGACGGCGTTTTCTTGTAATGAGAAATAAAAGCTCCTTTAGTATGTCCTCTGCTGCGATAAAAAATAATAGCGGAAAACCTAGCATAGTGTACAGTGCGTTGAACCGAAAAGCAGAGCTAAAATCCAGATTAAGTATAGCAAAAAAAGCGCGTGTCGCCCCGCAGGACGGACAGGTAACACCGAAAAACCGAAGAATTAAGCATCCGGGTGCGAGGTAAAGGTAAAGGGATATAAATGCCGCCAAAAGTGTGTAGACTAAAAGCTTTATTAGCGGTCTTTTATAGCTTTTGACGGTACGCATATTTTAGTATCCCCACTACGGTCTTAGCGTCCCTTAAACGTCCGTCCATTATCATCTCGATGGAGGTGTTTATGTGGACACGCTCGACCGACAGAAACTCGTCCTCGTCCAGAGACTGTTCGTTATATATGAGGTTTGTTGCCAGGTAGATGTACAGAAGCTCGTCTGTATAGCCGGGTGTGGGGTAGATGGTGGCAAGATGTGAGAGCGTCCCGGACGCGCCGGTCTCCTCCTTCAGCTCACGCTCGGCACAGACCTGGGGATCCTCCCCCGGTTCAAGCTTTCCGGCGGGCAGCTCGGTCACGACCTCACCGTAGGGATATCGAAACTGCCGGACAAGGAGAATATAGCCATTATCGTCCACCGCCAGCACACACACCCCGCCGGGATGGCGCACTATCTCGCGTTTCGCCTGTCTGCCGTTTGGCAGGTCTACCGTATCGTGGTAGAGCTTTAATATATGACCGTCAAAAATAAGCTCGGAAGCGGCTGTTGTTTCTGTCAGCTCCATAAAATATCTCCTTGACAAATTGGGAAAATTGTAGGATAGTTAATATATATATTCCTTTAATATAGTTAAAGTATACCATAAAAAATAAGAACAATCAAGCCGAAAAAAGGAGAACAAAATATGAATGTTACAGCGGAATTTGTCGCGGAGCGCATAAAAAAACGCCCGGCAGACAGCCACAAGGGCGACTTCGGGCATGTGCTCATTGTAGCGGGTAGTATCCGCTATAGGGGGGCGGCGGCCTTGGCGGCAATAGGCGCATTAAGGGCGGGAGCGGGGCTTGTGACCGTTGCGTCTATACCGGCAGTGACAGCATCGGTCATGGCAAAGCTAAACGAGCCCATAACCCTTGAGCTCCCCGAATGTGACGGAGCGGTTTCGGGGGAGGCGGCGGACATTATACTCCGGGAAAAGGGTGCAGATGTGCTGGTTTTAGGCTGCGGACTGTCCAAGACCGCAGGGACGAAGAGACTTGTCCGGGAGGTGCTGGAGGGGACAAAAATTCCCCTCGTTCTCGATGCAGATGGTCTAAATCTCATCTCTGACGACATAGATATATTAAAGAGGGTACAGGCTCACCTTGTCCTCACCCCCCATCCGGGGGAGATGTTAAGGCTTACCGGACACCCTGTGGGTACGTCAGAGGAGGAGCGTGTGAGGGCGGCACTCAGGTTCTCGTCGGCGTATGGGGTTATAACGGTGCTTAAAGGCAGCGGCACGGTTACTGCTCTGCCCGACGGCAGATACTATGTAAACCATACAGGCAATCCGGGTCTAGCAAAAGGCGGGAGCGGGGATCTTCTGGCGGGGATAATAAGCGGATTGGCTGGATTTCTGCCGGTGGAGGACGCAGCCGTGTGCGGAGTGTATCTCCACGGAAAAGCGGCGGATATGTGTCTTGGCGAGATAGACGAGTATGCTTTACTTGCCACCGATGTGGCTAAAAGGCTTATGATAACGTAAAAGGGGTGGTTTTGTGCGGATAAAGGTGCTTTGTGCTTTGGTTTTGCTGGTGTTTCTCTGTTCGTGCGGCGGAAAGGTGTATAATAATCCGTCAGGCGATAACCCATCGGCAGGAACAAAGGATCTAAAGCTCGACCGCGGGTTTATGACCAACGCGCAGGTGCAGTACGGCGATCTAGACGCAAACATGACAATAGCCCGCCGGGACAGCGGGCATGTTGAGGTGACGGTCAACAAGCCCGAATCACTGTCGGGCATGAAGGTGACTCTGGAAGAGGACGACATGGTGGTCAACTATAACGGACTAAAGCTCAACCTGACAAAGGATTCGCTTGCCTCTAAAGCCATAGGTGCCGTGGCTATTGCGCTTATCAACGCGGCTCTTTCCGACAGTGGCATGAAGCTTGCCAGTAAAGACGGTGTCGTTTCGTTAGACGGCGAAAAGGACGGACGCAAGTATCTGCTCAAGGTCGATGCCAAGACAGGGGCACTGCTTAGTCTCGACAGCGATGAGATTAAGATGAAGATGACCTTCTCGGACTTTGTGTTTAGTGACTGACCATGTGGCGGTCGTGCTGCTGCTTCTGAAAAACATACTCTGATATTATGTCGGTGCTCTTGTCATCCGTTTTTTCAAA
>CAYSTR010000477.1:0-2772 GCA_964433745.1 uncultured Oscillospiraceae bacterium
GGTGTAGGAGAGGAAGCTTCTCGAGTCGGTCAGCATACCGATGAAGTTGCCGAGCACGGCATTGTTCGCGAAATCAATAAGCTGCTTGATCATACCGGTCTTGGTGTCGTTGACCCACCACGCCGAGCCAACCTGTACCTTGCTGAACACACCCTCCTGCGGGAAGCAGGTGGACAGCGTGACCAGAGCGACATTATCGTTCTCGTTGATCGAGTAGAGCACAAGCTTGGGCAGCTTCCCGTTGTTCTCCAAGAAACGCATCAGACCCGCCAGCGGGGTGGCACAATCGAAGGTACCGCAGGAATCAAAGCCTGTGTCGGGGCCGAGCTTTTTGAACATCTCGGTGTTGTTGTTGCGTAGAACGCCGTAGTGAATCTGCATAACCCAACCACGCTGTGCATACTGCTCACCGCAGAAGATTAAGAGATGGGTCTTGAAGGCATCCACCAAATCCTTACAGACCGCTTCACCGTTTAACGCCTTGGTCAGTGCGGCATTGAGCTCGTCCTCGCATTTGAGCGCGAATACAGGATAGTCCAGACCGTGGTCGGCGTTGAGACAGCCCATCTCATCAAAGAAGTCCATCCGCTGCTGCAGTGCATCCCGAATGTCACCGACCGTCTTGATCTCGATGCCGGTCATATCACCGAGCTTCTTTATGTAGTCTACAAAGCCGGGCTTGTCAATGTTGAGTGCCTTGTCGGGTCTCCATGCGGGCAGCACCTTGGTCTTGAAGGTGGTATCCTCTGCGAGCTTCTTGTGCCACTCGAGGGTGTCGCAGGGATCGTCGGTGGTGCAGATCAGCTTGACATTCGACTGCTCGATCAGCCCACGTACCGACATACTCGGTTCAGCGAGCTTCTTGTTACACAGCTCATAGACATCAGCCGCTGTGTTCTCGTCGAGCACACCGTCATAGTTAAAGTACCGACGCAGCTCTAAGTGTGCCCAGTGATAAACAGGACTTCCGATCGCACGTGCAGCGGACCTTGCAAAGGCAATAAACTTCTCTTTAGGATCGCCGTTGCCCGTCACCAGCTGCTCGGCAGTACCGCATCCGCGCATCAGCCGCCACTTATAGTGATCACCGCCCAGCCACGCCTGGGTAATGCTCTCGAACTTACGATCCTCATAGATCTCCTGCGGGTTGATGTGGCAGTGGTAGTCGATAATCGGCATCTTCGCCGCATAGTCGTGATAGAGGATTTTAGCGGTCTCATTGGTTAAAAGAAAATCATTGCCGAGAAACTTAGTCATGATAAACAGTCCCTTCTTTAATTTATACTTCAATTATATACTAAACATATAAAAAAATCAATAGATAAATTAAGAAATTATTTAGGCGGCGTGTCGCCGCTGCCACTCTCCGCCACGGGCGGGGTACATCGAAGCTGTAGCGGGTGCGCTAAGCGCAGATTGGGTGATCATTGTTGTGTTCTCACCCATCTAGTGAGAAGGTAATTTTATCGTATACCCCCGCCGTAAGCTGGAAGCCGATTAAAGGTACACCCCCGCCTTCGGTGGGGGTGTACTTTATGATTATGCTTTTTAATAGAGGTTGACATAGGGGTGGGGGTGTGGTATACTTTGGAAAACGATTGTTTATATAATCTTTGTTACACTAAAAGGAGAAAAGAAATGAATCTTGAAGAACTCAGAAATGATAATATTATTAAACAGAAAAAAGGTATTCCATTCATTTGTGCATCGGTTATTATATGGTCACTCATAACCGTTGTAACATTGCTTAATCTACCTATTTACACCACAAACTTACTGGTATTTTGTTGCTCTACCCCTTTGTTACCGATTGCTTGGGTAGTTGGGAAAAGCCTAAAAGTTGATATTTTTAATAAAAGTAATCCATTAGGTAAATTAGGTTTTCTATTTACGCTTAATCAACTAATATATTTACTCATAGTGATGTGGGTCTTTAATGCAGTTCCTGAAAAGATGGTAATGGTATATGCTATGGTTTTCGGTGCCCATTTATTACCTTATTCATGGTTATACAAATCAAAAAGCTATATATTTATTTCTATAATAATTCCAATAGTTGCATTGATTTTAGGTATCCAGTATCCGCTGTTTGTCTTGGCAATTGTTATGGTTATTTTTGAAATAGCGTTTTTATTATTGTTAAACATGGAAATGATAAAGTACACCAAATGAGTATCATCCTCCCCAACCACCCTATTCTCCCCCTATACCCCCGCCTTACGGCGGGGGTATACTGCGTTTCTTTACAAATATATTAGAAGATTACCAACGAATGGTTGACATAGGAAGATGATTATGGTAGGATGAAGATAGAAGCTTACAGATACCGTAAACATCTATAACAAGGAGTAAAACAGCGATGAGGTACACAAAAAACCATCTGAAAGAAATCTCCTTTCCTCTGGGCGGTATCGGCAGCGGCTCGGTCGGCCTTGCGGGCGACGGGCGGCTCATCGATTTCGAGATCTTCAATCGTCCCAACAAGCTCTCCATGAACGGCTTTACCCACCTTGCGATCAAGGCACAGAACCAAGACAGGGTGCTCGATGCACGGGTGCTGCAGGGTCAGGTGCTTAAGGACTTTTCGGGCAATCACCTCGCCTCCCATGGCTCGTGGGGGTATGGGCAGGGGGTTCACCGCTGTACCATGGCTGGGTTTCCGCACTTTGAGGATGTGGTCTTTGATGGCTTTTACCCGCTTGCTGAGATCAACTACAGCGATCCGAGGTTTCCCGGTAGCGTGACGATGCGTGCACTCAACCCGTTTATCCC
>CAYSTR010000478.1:0-2770 GCA_964433745.1 uncultured Oscillospiraceae bacterium
TATGTTGTTGGGTATTCATCACTTTTGCTAAGTCCTGACCATATCTGGCAGCCTAAAGAACAGCAGAATTTTTTATCTCAAATTCAGCAAAAGGGAAAGTATATTGAAAATTTGATAAACAACATGAATCTTTCGTTTCGTCTGGAAGACCCAACGAAACCAATACCGCTTCACATTACCTGCTTTGATTTGATTTCATTTATGGAGAAACTAGTTGCCGATATGTTAAACCAACAAGCAGAAATGAAATACTCATTGTCCATACAAGCAATGGATTCTTACTTGAATATCGAAGCTGACGAGCAGCTATTATACAGGGCATTCACAAATCTGATTAGTAACGCAATCCGGCACAATCCGGCAGACACTGAAATTACGGTTGAGGTAAAAAGAAATGAACAAGGTGGTGTAACTGTTGTGGTGCGAGACAACGGTGACGGCATGTCGCAGGAAAAGATGGATTTACTCTTTGGCAATTATCATAACAGCCATGTTGCTGCTGATGGGAAAATGGATTATATCGGTGGATTGGGTTTATCGATCGTCAAAAGCATTGTTGAAGCCCACCATGGAAAACTATTAGTGGAAAGTACAGAGTGTGTGGGTACAGTATTTACAATTTATCTTCCCTGTTAAAGATGTCAATGGCAAAGGCAGATGAGGAATTTGAAAGTTGTTTGCTTTTAGACGCCATTCACGTTTCAGAAGCAACGAGAGGTAAGGGGGTAGGTACAGACTTAATTTACACCATTACAAATAATTTTGAGATGATTTTGGGGGGATTTAAAGCACAATCTGAAAAGCTCATTTGGGATCATTTAGACTGCTTTCTTTAAATGGATTGCAGTTCTCCTAAGGTTTTATCACGCCGGTCTTTAAATTGCCGCATACTGTTGGTAAGAGCAGCATAAAAGAATAAGTCTTTTATGGACTTATAATTTTAACAATATCCTTAGCACAATCCATCGCTCCGTTTTCGGCAGCGATATTTTCGCCAAGCTGTTTTGCCTTTGCGGCAACATCTGCGCTCAATGCGTATTTGATAGCTTCTGCAAGCTGCTCTGGGGTCAGCTTGTTTTTATGAAGCGGCTTTGCACCGACACCAAGGTCGTTTGACCTATACCCCCAAGCAAACTGGTCGTTAGAAAATGGTATGATGATGCTGGGGACTCCCGCACGAAACCCTGCCGCTGTTGTTCCTGCGCCACCATGATGACAGACCGCAGAAACCCTTTCAAATAGCCACGAGTGCGGTATGCTCTGAATAGAAAAAATTGTGTCGGGCAAATTGTTTATTTCTCCCATACCGCAGATAATCCCACGCTTGTTCGTCAGCTTCAGCGCATCGGTGATAAGTCGGACAAACTGCGCTCTTTCACTATCTCGGAAGACAGAGCCAAAGCCAAAGTATATAGGTTTATCTTTGTCTGTCAAAAATTTGGAAAGCTCTGTCGGCGGTGTAAAATCTTCGTTCTCATCTACAAACCAGTAGCCGTGTTGATGTATGCGTTTATCCCAATCGTTAGGACGCTGGAACACAAAATTACTGCAAGAAACAACCGCTTGATGTGTGTCGCTTATCCTCTCGTGGGGACAGCCAAAGTCTTTTGGCAGTTTGCCGAAACGCTCTTTTAAGCAAGCCTTTACGCCTAATTTTGAAGCCGTCCACAGCATTTGCTGCAGCATAGTATAGGATAATCCTTTTGGAATTTTGGATGTTCCATAAGCAATCACAGAGGCGTATGCTTTTGTCTTATGTATAGGAAACGGCGAAGCTAAGACAGACGGTATTCCAAACATTTGTGCCGCAAAATCACCGATTGTACAGCCGGGGTGGTAAACAATAAGCTCGCTGTTTTCGCAAGCGGCATACATCTCATCGGTCATAAAAACGGCATATTTTTTCATCTTGTTAAAAGTCAGCAACATTTTTAAAGGATTATCCGATGAAGCCGCCGCTTCAAGCAGCTTTGGGTCAACCTCCTCCGAATTGAAGTCAACTGAAAGCGGGTAAAAGTCAATACCATATGCATTTATAAAGTCACCAAAGCTGTGACCTGCCGCTATTCTCACATCTTTTCCAAGCGTCATTATCTCTTTTGCAAGTGCAAGATATGGCTGAATATCACCCCGTGATCCCGAGCATAGAATGGTAATCATAAAAACTCCCCCCTTGAATTATCCGACAACGTGTTGTACGATATAATTATACTGTTACATATCAAAAAATCAACCGACAATGTTTAATGAAATGTTGGATAATTGGGGTGTCAAATGAATAAACACAAGCAAAATTCATCGCAAACACGGCAAATTCTAATCAATTCTTTTTGGGAGCTTTATCGTAAGAAACGTATTGAAAAAATAACTGTTCGGGAGATAACTCAAAAGGCGGGATATAATCGTGGCACGTTTTATGAGTATTTTATAGATGTTTACGATGTGCTTGAGCAGATAGAAACATCCTTGTTGCCGGAAATAGAAGAGTTGCCACCTCTAGAATTTTCAGAAAGTCTGCCTATTGATTACTACATCAAAATGTACGAGAACAACTACAAGTATTATACTGTTTTGCTTGGCGAAGGCGGAGACCCGTCATTTGCAGGGAAGCTGAAACAGGATATTAAAGGCAAACTGTTAAAGCATTTTAATCCTTCCGAAAAGGAAAAGCTATCGCTTGATTATACATTGGAATGTATGCTTTCGGCTACAATTGGTGTGTTGACATACTGGTTTGAAAACGAGTGCGATATTCCAAAGGAGCAGTTGA
>CAYSTR010000479.1:0-2766 GCA_964433745.1 uncultured Oscillospiraceae bacterium
ACAACGGGATATCCTCAAGCGGGCGGAGCTGGCAATCAGCAAGGACAGGCTGGGGTCAATCCTGATGTTGGTGGGGGTTCGGAGGAGTCCCAGTTGCCATCCGGTCGGATTTTAATGTCCGCTCCGTTGTTGTATAAGAAGATGTCTTCTCCGGCATGGTTGAAATATCAGCATGTGACGCAACGCCGTATTGCGGGGTTCAACTCGCCGACTGGCAACATGCTGGATGCCAGGCAGATTTGTCTGATGACGGAATCAGGGTTTCCCCGTTTTACTGACTTTACGCAGGCTCCCGAAGGGCAGAGGACTGACAGGTCTCTGACAAAATCGGAGCAACTGCGAAAGGTGACGATCGGGGAAGGAGATGATTCCGGATTGACGCCGCAAACATGTTTTGAGGAAATCCTCGAAAATGGTACATGTATACTAACCGAAGATGGAATCAAGATAGCTGATTATGTCTATAAGAGTATAGTTGTACCCGATGGGCTAGAGCTTTCTCTAGATGCTTCGGACATAATCACTCGTTTTAGGCAGCTAGGCGGCAGGGTCTATTATGGAAATGCCGATATGGACGCAGTAAAATCGGACAGTAGGTTTCGTACACTCACCTACACCCCGTCACTGCGTGTGACAGTGTTTGAGCGTGACTTTATACATTATGCGTTTTTGACCAATGAGGGAGAGACTGACATAGAATTTTCCGCTTTAATATCGGGCTGCACTAGTGCGGTCAAGCTCTGCCCGTTTAAAGGAGACGAGCACTCGTTCACAGAGGGATGCATTAATGACGGAATATTTAAAATCGATGTAGGTCTTAACCGTAGAGAGAGCCTTACATTGCGGCTTTGCGAGTAAATAAAGAAAGAACAGGTGACAGATATGACCTCTCAAGAGCGGGTCACCGCAGTATTAAATCATACCATTCCCGATCGTGTACCCACTTATGAGGTGCTCATAGCTGCCGACATGGTAAGCGAGGTTATAAGCACACAGGGAAAAAGCTCGTGGGAGCTGACGGCAGAAGAATTAACAGAGCTGACTGTCAAGCTCAAACAAGACGCTGTGGTATTTCCATTTGTCTATAAACCGCGAAGCATTTTTATGAATAAAATAGTTGAGCTTGATAGTCTGAAGCTGCCTGAGGAATGGTTTTATATAAGGCTTGAAGCGTTTAAAAAGGTAATGGAATGCGCAAGAAGCGCTAATCTGGCTGTTATTCCGCATCTTCACGGGTGCTTTGATCTGCCGTACGAGGTCATGGGGTTTGAGCATTACATGATAATGGTGCTCGAAGATTTCCCCTATGTAGACGCAGTGACAGAATACTTTTGGCAGGTTGCGCAGTTTATGATAGGGGAGCTTATTAAGGTAAAGCCAGATGCTATATACATAGGGGATGACCTGTGCTATAATAATGGACTGATGATTAATGAAAACACTTTTTTAAAGCTGTGGTACGAGCGGGAGAAACAACTAGTCAGTATGTGCAAGAAAAGCGGGATACCTGTGGAATTTCATACCGATGGTAATCTGTCGTTTGTCATGGAGCATTTAATCTCTATGGGTATTGACCTTGTTAATCCCATAGATGCCAATTGCAATGATATATTTGATGTTAAAAATAAGTACGGCAGCCGCATAGCATTGCGTGGAAACATAAACGTATCGGGGCCTCTTTATTACGGTCCGTACGAAGCAGTATATCAAGAGACTAAGGACAAGCTGTTACCTCTAAAGGTAGGCGGAAACTATATTCTGTCGTCAAGTCACAGTATTACTCCTAAAATGAGTTACAAGAACTATCTGGGCATCACCGACGCGCTCGAGGAATTTGGCTGGTATTAAGGAGCATTTAAATAAAACCGAAAGGATAGCGGCGGAAACGCTCGGTATTTAAGTGATATGAAAACAGAAAAGCAACCAAAGCACAAAAGCCGGTTATGGAAAGAAATTGTAAGACACAAATACTTCTATCTTTTTTTAGCTCCTGCGATTATCTTCTATTTGATATTCCATTATGCACCCATCTACGGCGTGAGCATAGCATTTAAGGACTTTAATCCTATAAAAGGTGTCATGGATAGTGATTGGGTGGGATTAAAGCACTTTATTAAAATATTCAGCGGTACAGCAAATTTTGACCGTATCTTCTGGAACACGGTGCGTATCAGCTTTTTAAAGCTGCTGTTCGGATTTCCCGCCCCTATTATATTAGCTATAATGTTCAACGAAATACGCCATCTAAGATTCAAGCGTATAACACAAACCGTGAGCTATCTTCCTCACTTTTTGTCATGGGTTATCATAGCTAGTATTGTCACCTTTCTTCTTCACCCCTCGGAGGGGCTGATAAATAAAGCGATTCTTATGTTTGGCGGTAAGCAGATCTACTTTATGACAGATAGCTTCTGGTTTTTAATAATTCTTGTAGTAAGCAGTGTCTGGCAGAGTGTCGGTTGGTCGTCCATCGTGTATATTGCTGCGATAGCGGGGATAGATGCGGAAATGTTTGAGGCGGCTGCTGTGGAGGGTGCGGGCAGATTCAAGCAGATTTGGCATATAACGCTCCCATGCCTTATGCCGGTCATCTCAATTATGCTTATCACCAGTATGGGCGGTATACTAAATGCCGGGTTTGATCAGGTGTTTAACCTCTATAACGATCTCGTACTGGATGTTGCCGATATTATCGATACATACATCTATCGTGTGGGACTAGTAAATCTAGATTACAGCTTTTCCACGGCGGTGAGCTTGTTTAAG
>CAYSTR010000480.1:0-2751 GCA_964433745.1 uncultured Oscillospiraceae bacterium
CCGAGAAGTGGGTGAACCTAGCACAAAACACATCGGTGAACGCGCTGTTCCGTATGCGCTGCATACCGGGGTTAGAAATAACCACGCAGCATGTTATTATCTGTGATGGTAAACGGTACAATATATTTTCGGTGGAGAATGTCCGAAACCGGGGTATGTATCTTGAGATATTGGGGGTGTGTGCGGATGGCTCGGGCTGAGGTAGTACTCCCGGACGAGTTCATGAATCAGCTCTCCCGCTTGGGTGACCGCACCGATGAAATCATGGCTAAAGCGTTGGAAGCGGGCGGTGAGGTGGTGCTCTCCAAGGTCAGATCAAATCTGCAGTCTGTGGTGGGCAAGAGCACCAAGGAGGAAAGCCGTTCCACAGGCGAGCTTTTGGGTGCGCTTGGTTTATCGCCTGTAAAGCAGAACAGTGACGGGAAGAGCAATATTAAGGTAGGGTTCGCGGAGCCGCGACAGGATGGGGGAAGTAATGCTAAACTTGCTACAATTTTGGAGTATGGTAAATCCGGTCAGCCTGCAAAACCGTTTCTGGCTCCGGCAAAGTCCGCGTCTAAGTCTGCTTGTATTGCTGCGATGAAATCTGTGTTGGAGAGTGAGATGTCATGAATATATTAACCGAGCTGACTGCATTGCTTACTGATGTATTGCCGGTACAGACAGGGTACTACAGCGGCATACCGCCTGATGAATATATAGTGCTCGTACCTCTATCCGAGAGCTTCTCGCTCTTTGGTGACAACCGCCCACATGCAGAAATACAAGAGGTGCGGCTGTCCCTTTTTACAAAGGGTAACTATATATCTCTAAAGAACAAGATTGTCTGCATTCTTTTGGATGCGGATTTTGTTATTACCGACCGCCGATATATCGGCAGAGAAGATGATACCGGCTATTTTCACTTTGTTTTAGATGTGGCAAAGGAATTTTTGATAGAAGGAGGAACATAAATGGCAACCATTGGACTGCAATATCTCATTTGTTCCCCGATAGAAGAGACGGACTCATCCGTTTCATATACCGGCGGCATTGTCATGAGCTACGCAATTAAGGCTGATATTTCAATAGAAATAAATGAAGGCAATCTATATGCCGATAACCGCATTGTAGAAAACCTTAAGGAGTTCAAGTCCGGCAAGCTCTCGCTAAACGGGGATCATCTGTCCTATGAGGTACAGTCTATGATCTTAGGTCATAAGCTCTCAGACATCACTGCCGGTTCCGGTAAAAAGCTCACCGCTAGAGGGGACGATAGCGGTAAGTATGTCGGTGTGGGATTTTATTCTACTACCATCAAAAACAATGCTCGCAATTATCGTGCCATATGGCTTCATAAGGTCAAGTTCGGCGTACCCAACGAATCGCTGGAAACAAAGGGAGATAGCATCACATTCCAGACGCCTACCATCGAGGGGACGGTGCTCACAGATATACAAGGTGTGTGGAAGGATGAGGCCATCTTCCCTACTGAACAGGCTGCCCGAAGCTGGCTCAATGAACAAGCGGGAATCGAGGAAGAACCGGCTGAGCCGGAGGAGGGTGACGGATGATGGATAATGATAGGGCTGCTGTTATATGTATAGGTGGGAACGAGTACACCCTCATATTAACCACACGCGCGGTAAAAGAGATTAGTAAACGCTATGGGGGATTGTCCAATCTCGGAGAAAAGCTCTTGCAATCGGATAATTTTGAGATGGCACTACAGGAGATTGTATATCTTATTACATTACTTGCCAATCAAGGGATTATGGTGCATAACTTGCAAAATAAGGATAAACCCCTACCGCTTCTGTCCGAAGAAGAGGTTGAGCTGCTAACATCACCGTATCAGTTAGCAGAATACAAATCGGCTTTGCAGGAAGCTTTGTTTAAAGGTACACGGCGCACGGTGGAGAGCGAGAATGCAGACCCAAACGCAGTAGTCGGGTAAATGACGATGAGTTATTTACCCGACTAATATATTTCGGCACAATTCAGCTTCATTTTACAGAAGCTGAGGTATGGCTCATGCCATTAGGTCAGCTTCTAGACTTTATGGCATGTCATAAGCAGTTTCTGGGGTTAGAGAAGCCCAAACGTGAGGTTACCCTTGATGCCGTAATCCCGCTATAGAGGAGGTGGTGTCAGTATGCCGGATTTATCCGAGTACTCGGATAAATTATCATATCCCATAAGAAAAACTATTCTCCTAACTCACTAAAAGGTAGCGTAAAATCAAGGTTTTATTGAAAAATACTCGGATAACTTTTCTTATTAAAATTTTTGCAATTATGGCATTGCAAGTCGCCAGTAGGTCTTTTTAACAACCATACAATCATTTTCACAGTAATAGTTACACTTGCTCACATAGATTTAATCAATCTGTAGTCGAATAGTTATCCGAGAACTATTCACATTTTTCCTCAATATTACTGCGTTTGCGCAAAGTTAGGAGGATAACAAAACTTATGGGATATCCGGATTTTGGCTTGAAGATAAATTTGGACGGGGAGAAGGAGTTCAAAAATGCGTTAAAAGACATTAACCAGTCCTTTAAGGTGCTCGGCTCTGAGATGAAGCTTGTTTCTTCCCAGTTTGATAAGAACGACAAATCCATACAGGCAGTCACCGCCCGGAATCAGGTGCTCAATAAAGAGATCGATGCTCAAAAGGAGAAGGTCTCTACCCTGGAAAAAGCGCTTGCCAACGCGGCGCAGAATTTTGGAGAAAATGATAAGAGGACACAGAGCTGGACAATACAGCTCA
>CAYSTR010000481.1:0-2749 GCA_964433745.1 uncultured Oscillospiraceae bacterium
ATTAACTGCCCCTCACTATCCACAGGACAGTAAGGGGCAGTTTGGCAACCAGAGGAGAGAATTTTTTTAGGAGAACATTAAACAGATGTGAAATGTGCAGGAGTTTATTTTACATTTTTATTGACATTTGATTTGAGAATGATTATAATTGACTTATAATAAAGTCAATAGTCTTGGAGGCCCATTATGTCAAGAAATCCGGAGAAAAATGCGGAGGTCAGAGAATCAAGAAAAAAGCAGATTCTCGACGCAGCTCTTACTGTATATATTCGTTTCGGATACCATGGAACAGATATGGAGACCGTTGCGGAAGAAGCACGGCTTGCTAAAGGATTACTCTATTATTATTACAAAACAAAAAGAGAGCTGTTTACCGAACTATATACATGGATGTTTGATGAGGCATTCTCATTTTCTAGTGCTGTTCTGGAGAAAACAGATGGAATGGATCCGATCGAGCAGCTAATGCTTTATTGCTATGCTATGTTTGGAGCCAATAAATGCGATTTTCGTTTTATGCAGTTTAATATCAGAGTACCATTCGATGCGTATGCTGTATTTGGTCCTGATGGATGGCAGGAGGGTGCAAAAAAATCGGATTTACACAGAAAAGCACTAACGAGTATCATTGAACGCGGAACCCAAAAAGGTTTATTCAAGTGCTCTAATCCGAGTAATGCTGCAAATGGCTTTTGGTCAGTTTTTGTAGCAAATGCTTTTGAATACTCCAAGCTTATGGTAGGCAACTCTGCACTACATAATGATAGTATTCAGATATTGAGGGATGTTGTGAGGTTCGGCTTTCAGGGTTTAGGAGTAGATTTTGATATATGGAATTCATGTTTAGAGAAGGTCGTAACCGAAAATCATAATGGGGGTATTTTTAATGAAGGTTTTTAGAAGCGAGAAATGTAGGCAACAGATTTATGCTTCCTATGACAAGCTGCTTCAAATGTGGAATACTCCCTTTGAAGAAATCGATATTTCTACATATTATGGGGTTACTCATGTTATTAGCTGCGGAAACGACGATAATCCTCCGCTCATTCTATTTCATGGAGTTGGTGACAATTCTGCACTTATGTGGCTTTATAATGCAGAGTTTCTTTCTAAGCACTTTAGGATCTACGCGGTTGATACCATTGGGGGTCCAGGAAAAAGCTGCCCAAACGATAACTACAATAAAGAATACGACGATATAAAGTGGATAGATGAAGTATTCTCCGTATTAAACATAGAAAAAGCATATCTAGCCGGTGTTTCAAATGGAACCTATCTTGCTCAGATTTACGCAACGAAAAGGCCGGATAAGGTTGTGAAAGCCGTTTGCATGGCCGGTTCAATTCCAATCGGTAATTTTGGTTCAATGAAAGTTATGATGAAGGTCTTTATGCCCGAAGCCTTAATGCCCACAAAAAAGAACGCATTAAAGCTGCTAGAAAAGATAAGCGGTAAAAATAGCGATGTCTTCACCGATAATCCTTTAGTGGTAGAGCATTACCAATATCTCCTAAAGGGATTTAACAATATGGCCATGCAATACCACAGGATTATCCATTTTACAGGTGAGCAGATTGACGCAATTCGCGCAAAAACTCTTTATTTAGTTGGTGAATGTGACCCCTTTGCTAAAATGGGTGGGAAGGAAGCATTACTACAATACAAAATGAATGCTCAGTTCTTTCCCGATGTTGGGCATGGGATAAATCACGAGATAGCGGAAACAGTTAATGAGTTACTTGTCGATTATTTGCTATCATAGGGCTTTTAGATAACTATTCCTCCATTGACCCCATACAACCCCGTAATTTCTCGATAACCTTTTTCTTCCGTTTACCCACAGCCTGATGTGAAATACCGATTTCGGCAGCATAATCCCGTTCGGAGCGGTCACCGAAAAAGAGAGCTTGTACGAGAGATAGTTCGACCGGGTCTAATTCATTGAGGGCAATATATAGCTGTTCAAGCAGTAGCTTGTCCGCTACAAGCTCAGATATATCCACCGGGTCAGCGGCTTCAAACCCATCTTCCGAGAACTTGTCCAGCGAAAGGGTGCTGCCCGCGCGAGACTTCTCACATAAACGGCAGTCCTGGGTACAGCGGTTTCCCTTTTCGTTACGGCATCGCTTGCCGCGCTCGTTACGCTTGCTTTCTGCCCACTGAGGGCGCTTATAGGCATGGTATACCTCTTCGGTTACAGGAACTTGCTCACCATCAATTTCAATAAACCGTTGTTGATTGTCCATATTTGGCTCCTTTCGGAGCCTGAACAAGCAACCACAAAAAAAGAACGAGCCTAACACATAGCTTTGCAGCTACTTGTCAGGCTCGTCCGTCATATTTAATTTCTGTCACACTTTAATGACATTTGCGGCGTGCTCTGTACTAAGTACAGTAACTATTCAATTTTTCTGACACCAATCTCAGCTTTGCAGTGTCCGCATTTCGTGTAGTAGTCGGCATTCCACGATTCACAATCTTTCATGATATGTAGCTCTGATGATGTTCCTATCCCCTCATCGATCACGCGATAGTTGCACCGAGGACAGGATAGACGCTTACGTTGGTTCCTTAGTTTGTAGGTTTTGTTTAATTGCATTTCCATTTGAATGCCTCCTCACGATGTCAAAAAATAGTACATATGATGTCAATAAAAAATGTCTGTATGAGGGCGAATACTGTCAATCATTAGATTGACAGTATTCGTGTATTTTTGCACCCTTCATTTTGGGTGCCAGTGGGGTGGTTA
>CAYSTR010000482.1:0-2746 GCA_964433745.1 uncultured Oscillospiraceae bacterium
GGAACTCAGGATAAAGCGCTCCCATAAACGGAACGGATTGAGAAATATAAGTCCGGCTGCCTCCCGCCATATTGAAGCGGCAGCCAGTAAATGTTACATCCTTTATCGGCTTGCTTTCAATTCCGGAGATAACAACACAGCTCTTTGCATTACCCCACGGCTTACCCTCCAGCAGTCTGCCCTTGGAATCAATGCAATCTGCCGTAACATTTTCAAATGTAAGCCCTGTAATATCACCGGGAGCTGTACGCTGTGCGCCTAAGTATTTACGAAAGCGCTCCCCCACGGTGACAAATATAGGCCCTGTGCAGTTGTGCATATTTATGTTGCGCATGATTACATTCCTGATATTTGCCCCGTCTGCTGTCAAAATTTTAATCGCACAGCAGTTCACATCGTAAAAGAAACAATCCTCTATTAAAACATTCTCAAAATCTCCGACACTTTCGGTGCCAATCTTAAAAGCCGAGCAGTCGGTGGATACAACACAGCCGCGTATAACGATATTTTTACAGCACCTGTCAACGGTGCTTTTCAGGCACAGTGCATCATCACCGGTATCTATGTTACAATCTTCAATCAGCACATCCTGACATGCATCGATGTCAATGCCATCGTTGTTGCCGTTGCAGCGGCTATAGATATCAATACCGCTAACCTTGATATCCCTACTGTCAAACAGATGTAAGCACCAACCGGCGGAATCTCTTAAATGAACCCCTTCGATACAAACTTTTGTACAGTCCACAATCCTTATGAGAAAGGGGCGTTCCAGATGATGAGGGTGCATGGGACCGAATATTGCTCCGCGGCCGCATATAGTACCCTCGCCGAAGATATGAATGTTTTCGGCGCTGTTTGAAAGGAATAGGCAGCGTCCGCGCTTATGTCCTACAGCATCCACAAAAGCCGCTGGGTTCTCCGGATAGCTTTCAAATGCTTCATCCCCCAAAAGCAGAGCTCCCTTTTTTAGTTCCAAAGAGGTGTTACTGGGAAGAAACAGCGTTCCGCTTCTGTAAATCCCCCTTTCTAATACCAATGTGTCACCGTTTGCAGAGCATTGGTTGATCGCTTCTTGCAATTTAACGGTTACATTGTGAGCATCTGTACTGTTAATTCGGTAGTCTCTAACAGCATATCGCTTCAAGTTTGACATCTCCTTCTATAACATTTATTAATAAGATATCCCTTGTAAAAAGGGGAAACCCGCAGAGCGGATTCCCCCTTATAGCTTGTATAACAGAGCTAGTAAAAGCTTACTTTACACCCTGCGCCCCACCTACCGTGTCTATCTGTGCCTGCATTTCTGCTATGAACTTTTCAATTCCGGCAATCTTCAGCTTCTCTAAAAATTCATTATATTTACTCTCCCAATTATCCTTAAAGCTTCCGAACTGTAAGCCATCGAAATACTCGTCAAACACCGCAGTAACCGATGCTATTTCGGTCTTAACGTTAGAGCCGTCAAACGAGAAGCCGCTGATGGGGCTTTTGGGTGCTTCCGCCATAATCTTGTTGCACTCCGCCATAAAGTCCTTATTTGCGGCACGGCTTAGAGAATAATCAGTGTTGCCGATTAACCAGTCGCGGAGCTTATAGGTGGGATCCTTTGGCAGTGTTGCCACGCCGTCCTTTAGCTCATAGTCGACACCCTCGTCACCAAAGCATATGTAGTTATACAAATCGAGGTTGCGCACTACTGTATCCATGAGCTTCATAGCACGAGCGGGGTTCTTGGATTTTACGCTGATATAGTTGCCTTGCTGTGCTGCTCCTGCCCCTTGATAGGGAGGATTTAATTTGAAATACCTTAAATCCTCGCCGTATAGGTTTATGTTTTGAGTTGTCGTCTGTGCGCTGGGCAGAGCATAGTTGCCTAGTTGCAGCAATGCTACAAGCTGGTTATTGGGAATCTGTTTAAAGCTCGCAACATCCGACGGCATGTAGCCCTTTTTGTTCCAGTCCGCCGCAAGGGCAAACAGCTCCTTTGCCTCTTCTGTATCCATAAGGTTTACAATCTGCAAGCTCTTATCGCCGCGCTTCATACCAAGCACCACAGCGTTGCTGCTTAGATTGTACAAGCACTCATACTGTCGAAGGTTACCTGTAAACGTTGAACCAAATATCGAGCGCTCCTTGAAGCCGTCCTCCTTAGCCTTTGCGAGAATAGGCTCAATCTCTTTGATTATGCTGGCAGATGTAGCAGCGGTATTATCCCATGAAGCAAGCTTTTCTATTGCGGATGCATCTACTAAGCTTCCGTATTTTTCAAACAACGTTTCCGACATAAACATGCTGTTACCGTTAACAATCGACTGATGGCTGACAACGCCGTACAGTTCACCGCGGTACATACCCGCGCCCCATGATCTTTCGGGGATAAAGTCATATAGCTCGGGAGCGTAATCCTCCATCAGCGCACCGATAGGCATGAACGCGCCGCCCGCCAGCTTACCGGGAGCATCGCCCCTCCAGTTTGCCGCCCACATAATATCATAGGCCTCACCGCTTGCAACCATAAGCTTTGTCTGCTCGTCATAGGACGGTCCGTCGATAAATACGAACTTCACCTGTGTATTCGGCAGATACTCCGGCAGACGCTTGTTAAACTCGTCGAACACCTTCTGTGAGTTGACTAGCATTTCACCGTATGTAACCCATGTTATGCTTGTCTGTTGGTTTGGGTCATCGGTGAAACCGCTTTTCGGCTGCTCCTGTACCGCCTCGGAAGAGCTTTGCGAAGCGG
>CAYSTR010000483.1:0-2745 GCA_964433745.1 uncultured Oscillospiraceae bacterium
ATCCAGATTGGAGTGGTGACCATGCAAATTTCGGACTATGAACTGGAACTGATGAAAATCATTTGGAACAACGACGGTACGGCCTTATATGCTGAAATTGTGGCTGGCTTAGAATCTAAAGGAAATAGCTGGACAAAAAACACAATTATCACGCTGCTATTACGCCTAATTGACAAGGGTATGCTATCGAGCAGCAAGTCGGGTAACCGCAACACATATACCGCCATTGTGTCTGAAGCAGAGTATCAAACGGTGCAGACACAAAGCTTTCTTGAAAAAATCTACGAGGGTAGCGCAAAGGGTCTTGTGTCAACGCTGATTCAAAAGGAGCTTCTTTCAGCAAAAGATTATGAGGAGTTAAAGAAATACTGGGAAGGTAGCGGTGATAAAAAATGAACGATTTGCTGGTTACCGCTGTGTGGCTTTCCCTCTCAGGCTCGCTGTTTATCCTCGTTTTACTTCTATGTAAGCCAATCACACGGCACAAGTTAAGCAAAGGCTGGCAGTATTATATTTGGCTCATTGTTATCGCTCGATTATTACTTCCTTTTTCTTCGGAGGTTAGTCTTTGGAGTGGTTTTGCTGCGAACATAGAAAGCATTATCTCCACCTCGATTCCCCAACAAGAATCAATTCTTGAAGGCTTACCCCGTCGTATCACACCGAATACTTATGATAACATATTGCCACCAACAGCAAACAATGACCAAGCCAACAACAGTATTGTACCTGAAACAAAAACGGTATCTTTGTCTGGACAACTCGGCGACTTCTGCTTATTGTTACTTTCTAACGCTTGGATAATCTGGCTAATAGTAGCCCTTATTCTGCTTATTCGCAAAATAACGATTTATCAAGGCTTTATCCACTATATCAAAGCCGGACGAGTAGAGGTATCGGGCATAGAGCATTTAGAATTGCTCGGCAAAGCTTTAGAGCAGCTAAAGATTAATCGTACCGTAGGATTATATACCAATAGCTTGATTTCATCTCCTTTACTAATCGGGTTCTTCAAGCCCTGCATTATACTGCCAACAACCGAGCTTTCCGATGAAGACTTTAGAAATACCCTGCTGCATGAACTAACCCATTATAGGCGGCTCGACATGTTTTACAAGTGGCTTGTGCAGCTAACCATCTGTCTGCACTGGTTTAATCCGCTTGTGTATTTGATGGGGCGTGAAGTAAACCGCGCCTGTGAGCTTTCCTGCGATGAAGCGGTGGTCACAATGTTAAATCCACAAGAGCAAAAGTCTTACGGCGATACGCTGTTAAATGTTTTGGCAATGGGCAAATACAATCAGCAGCTTGCTTCTTTATCCCTTAATGAGGGTAAGGAACTTATGAAAGAGAGGTTGGATTCGATTATGAATTATAAGAAAAATACTTGGCTTGTAAGATGTACCACGCTTGTACAGACATTTGTATTCTTATGCGGGTTTGCTGTAACAGGGGCTTATGCGGCAGATAACAAAAAAACTTCAACTCCTTGGATGAACATGACAAACGGCGATGGGCAACCGTATGTCTATTCTCAGACCGGTTACTATCAAGATGGCTATGTTTTTGAAATGGGTTGGAACTTAAATGAAAAAGGATACAATGCTTATCCGGATAAAACAACGCTCACCCTTGCAGATAAATCCAAAATCACTGTTTCATTTGATGCAACCTGCAAAACTGTTATTAAGCAACCTGAAGCTTTAACTGCCCTAAAAGCATTACTTGGCAGATTGAAGGCTCAAACAGAATCTACTGGCATTCCTCTTGAAAAACCATTGGTTTTAGACGTTGAGTATGTTGGGAATAAAGATGTGCTTAAACTGGCTGAGGAATATTATGAAAGCGGAGAGAACACATCTTTTTCAGCGATATTTTTTGCTTTGGATACACAATCTCAACAACTCTATTTTAACAAAATGTTTGATGATGGTAAAATTGCTCTTTTTGCCGCAATATTGGAAGAAAACGACGTTAGCAATGATATGATTCATCAGTTTGCGGAAAAAGCGTATTCCGCAAAGAAACTTACATTTTTCTCTGTTCTTGTTCCATACATGTCAGACAGCGAAAAGCAAGCTTGGGTTGTAAAAAGCTCACAAGATAAAAGTGTGACCTTTTTATCGGTTTTGAAGGATGAATTACCTGATTCTCAAGCTAAAAATACATCTTATTTTCGTATGGTTGGTGATACAAAGTACATTGATTTTACAGTTCCCATATTAAAGAGCAATGAAACGCTACTTGTTGGCAGTATGTTTATGTATGAAGATGAAACAATTCAATATAACATTAACGCAGAAGGGGCACAAGATTACTTAATAAGTTGTACGAATGCTTCATCGGTTCCGTCCCCCGAAGAAAGCCTTTACATTGCAACAAGCAAGATAGAGGGAGACAATTCTAAAGTGTCAGACGAGTTTTTAGTAACAACTTTTAGAAATCAATATTTTTTCTATGTCACCAATAAGTCGAGCAAACCGATAAAAAATATTTCCGGAATTATAACAGTTGGAAAGAGCAAAACAACCTGGGACTTTGGCCAAGTTCCTCGCTGTGGCGTAAATGCAGTTTCTGAAAATATTATTGTGAAGATCGGCGGCGACAGTTTCAAAATTGAAGTAGATGAGGCCAGCAAAGATAGTTATACCTTCAGCGACGGTATTCATACCACCTCAAAGAAAAGAGAAATTTGTTTTGAACGCAAATCTGAACTAAAGCCGGATGCAGTATTTTCTTCAACTA
>CAYSTR010000484.1:0-2739 GCA_964433745.1 uncultured Oscillospiraceae bacterium
GATTACATCCAAACCCAAGCCGGATGGGAGTATGCCGGGGTTTATGCGGACGAATTTTACACTGGCACAAAGGATGACCGTCCAGAGTTTAGGCGGCTTCTAGCAGATTGCAGAAACGGGAAGATTGACATCGTTATTACAAAGTCTATCTCTAGATTTGCCCGTAACACCGTCACTATGTTAGAGGTGGTGAGAGAGTTAAAGGCGCTTGGGATCGACGTTTTCTTCGAAAAAGAGCAGATACACAGTATTAGCGGGGATGGAGAACTGATGCTAACTATCCTCGCTTCATTTGCACAGGAGGAGAGCCGTTCGGTAAGCGAGAACTGCAAGTGGCGCATTAAGAAGCGGTTTGAAGCGGGTGAACCTGCCAATCTACGGTTTATGTACGGATACCGTATAGAAAAGGGCATAATTGAGATAGACCCCGAGCAGGCAGAGGTTGTTCGTATGATCTTTGACGATTACATAAACGGCATGGGGTGTCATTTGATTGCTAAGAAGCTTCGGAAAAACAATATACCGAAACCTCGAGGCGGGATATGGACATCTAACCGGGTGGCAGATTTGATTAAGAATGAGAAGCTTTGCGGGAACTCTCTTTTACAGAAAAAGTTCGTGACGGATCATCTGACAAAACGGCTTGTTAAAAACAAAGGGGAGCTACCAAAATATTACGCCGAGGGTACTCATCCCGCCATTATTGATGTGTACACATTTCAAAAGGCACAGGAGATTATGGCAAAACAGCGGGAAGCAAATGCGGCGCATACGACTGCAATGATATATCCCTTCACGGGAAGGATTATATGCGGTAAGTGCGGACGGCATTATAAACGGAAGGTGAGCAAAACAGAGACCGCGTGGAACTGTACTAGTTATCTGGAGCTAGGGAAAAATGTCTGTCATACGAAGCAGATACCAGAGGATATTTTAATGAGGATAACTGCAGAGGTTCTGGGGTTAATGCAATTTGATGACGTAACCTTTATAGATAAAATAGAATGTATAACAGTACCGGCTTTTAACAAGCTGGTATTTTGTTTTTATGACGGCCATACCGTGGAAACGGAGTGGCAGGATAAATCCCGCAGGGATAGCTGGAACGAAGAAATGCGGGAAAAAGCGCGCGAGAATGCGATGAAGGGGAGGAAATCGTAATGCAGACAGCAGCCAGAGTTACAGTAATACCGCCGACACTACAGCTTTTCTCATCTATTCCTATTGGCTCTGCTATTAAGAAGCGAGTGGCCGCGTATGCCAGGGTATCGACAGATAACGATGAACAGCTAAACAGCTATGATGCGCAGGTGGATCACTATACCCGGTATATTCAATCCAATGCGTCTTATGAGCTAGTTGAAGTGTACAGTGACGAGGGAATCTCTGCTACATCCACAAAGAAGCGCGATGGGTTTAATCGGATGATTGAGGATGCACTGGACGGTAAGATTGATTTGATCATCACGAAATCCGTCAGCCGATTTGCTCGTAACACTGTGGATACACTTACTACCGTCCGTCAGCTCAAGGAAAAAGGGGTTGAGGTTTATTTCGAGAAAGAAAACATCTTTACCTTGGACAGCAAGGGAGAGCTGCTCATAACCATTATGTCATCGCTTGCACAGGAGGAGAGCCGCTCCATCAGCGAGAATGTTACTTGGGGACAGCGCAAGCGGATGAAGGACGGCAAGGTCAGTATGCCGTATGCGCGGTTTTTAGGATATGAGAAGGGAGAGGACGGGTTACCTAAGATTGTAGAAGAGGAGGCACGGATAGTTCGGCTCATCTACAAGTTATTTTTAGAGGGCAAGACCCCGTCTGGTATCGCAAAGCATTTGACGGACAGCGGTATTCCTACACCCGGCAGGAAGGCGAAATGGCAGACCAGTGCAGTGCTTAGTATTATCTCGAATGAAAAGTATGCCGGTAATGCACTGCTTCAAAAAGGGTTTACGGTGGATTTTCTTACGAAGAAGCGCAAGGTCAACCAAGGAGAGATACCGCAGTATTATGTGGAAAACTCCCATCCCGCGATCGTGTCACAGGAGGTGTATGATCTAGCTCAGCTTGAACTGAAACGGCGCAAGGAAAGCGGGTTGTACTATAGCGGGAACGGTCCCTTTGCGTCAAAGATAATCTGCGGAGATTGTAGTCAGACCTATGGCAGCAAGGTGTGGCACTCTACTTCCAAGTATAGGCGTACAATCTGGCAGTGCAGCAGTAAGTACAAAAACGGCTGTAAATGCGGGACGCCGCATATTTATGAGGACGATGTGAAACGCGCGTTTGTTAGCGTCTTTAATAGCTTGATTGATAACAAAGCGAAGTTTATTGCTGGGTACAAGGCTATTCTGGATGTTGTGACAGAGACCAACGATATTGATAGGGACATCGAAAAGCTTCAAGCTGAGAACAATATGGTTGTGGAGCTCATGCGGGCATGTGTACAGGAAAATGCCCACACAGCACAGGATCAAGAGGAATATGCCCATAAGTACACAGCTTTAGTGGGGCGGTATCAGGAGGTAAAGGATAAGCTCGGTAAGCTGACAGACAAGCGGCAGGAGCGTATTGTGCGTCGAGGGCAGATGGAGGCTATGCTTCATGACTTAGAGCAAAGGGAGACTCTGCTCGATGCGTTTGATGAGGATGTGTGGTATGCCACTGTTGAGACGGTTACGGTTAAGATACGCGGGGAGCTTGTGTTCCGGTTTAGGGACGGGCATGAGGTGGTGG
>CAYSTR010000485.1:0-2716 GCA_964433745.1 uncultured Oscillospiraceae bacterium
CAATAGCACACGGCTGTACCGGCAAGGGCAACGACCAAGTGCGGTTTGAGCTGACCATAAAGGCGTTCGCTCCGAACATGCCGATAATCGCTCCGTGGCGCGAGTGGGAGCTAAAATCCCGCGACGATGAGATAGATTATGCAATAGCGCATAATGTACCCATCCCCATAACAAGGGAAACAAACTACTCTAAGGATAAAAACCTCTGGCATCTTTCACATGAGGGTATGGATCTAGAAGACCCGAAAAACGAGCCGATGTACGATAAGATACTGGAACTGGGCGTTTCCCCAGAGAAAGCCCCCGATGCCCCCACATATGTGACTATAGGCTTTGACAAGGGTATTCCTGTGTCGGTGGACGGCATTAATCTTGACGGTGTGGCACTCATAAAGAAGCTCAACGAGTTAGGCGGCAAGAACGGTATCGGTATTCTAGACATGGTGGAGAACCGCCTAGTGGGTATGAAGTCTCGCGGCGTATACGAGACACCGGGCGGCGCTATTCTCTACAAGGCAATCGCAGCGCTGGAGACACTGACCTTAGACCGCGACACACTGCACTACAAGCAGCAGAGCATATCGGGACGATTCTCCGAGCTTGTGTACTACGGACAGTGGTACTGCCCTCTGCGCGAGGCTCTCTCGGCAATGGTTGACAAGATAGAGGAGTGCGTAACAGGCACAGTCAAGCTAAAACTTTACAAGGGCAACATCATGCTGGCGGGGATTGAAAGCCCCTACAGCCTGTATTCAGAAGAGATTGCCACATTCGGTGCGGACGATGTATATGACCAGTACGACAGTAAGGGCTTTATCAATCTGTTTGGTCTGCCCATCAAGGTAAACGCATTACTGCGCAAATAGAGAATTAGGGGATAATATATGGCATTGTGGGAGGCACGGTTTAAAAAGCAGGTGGACAGCCGCGTGAACGATTTTAACTCGTCCATTGCGTTTGACAGCCGCATGTGGAAACAGGATATCGAGGGAAGCATAGCCCATGCGACCATGCTGGGTAACTGCCGCATAATTGAGAAATCCGAAGCGGATAAGATAGTGACCGGTCTTTCGGCTATCCTTGCCGACATAGAGAGCGGTGACCTAGAAATAGACCCCACGGCAGAGGACATACACACCTTTGTCGAGGGGGAGCTGACTAAGCGTTTAGGCGATACCGGAAAGCGTCTGCACACCGCCAGAAGCCGCAACGACCAGGTGGCATTAGACATAAGACTCTATCTGCGTGAGGAGATTATCGAGATAGGCACTATGGTAAAAGAGCTTATCATTGCTCTTTTAGATTCGGCGGGGGAGCATCTGACCACCGTCATGCCGGGGTACACACACCTGCAGCGTGCCCAGCCTGTGACGTTTGCGCACCATCTCATGGCGTACTGCGAGATGCTGCTCCGCGATCTGGGGCGGCTCAAGGACTGTCATGACCGCATGAACGAAATGCCGCTGGGTTCGGGGGCGCTGGCGGGTACGACCTACCCCATCAACCGGCACAGCGCACAAGATAAACTAGGATTCTTCCGTCTGACCGGCAACAGTCTGGACGGTGTGTCGGATAGGGATTTTGTTATCGAGCTATTGTCGGCACTTTCGATACTCATGATGCACATGTCACGTTTTTCCGAGGAGATTATACTCTGGTGCTCGTGGGAGTTTCGCTTTGTGGAGCTGGATGATGCTTTTTCCACCGGTTCAAGTATCATGCCGCAAAAGAAAAACCCCGATGTTCCGGAGCTTATAAGGGGCAAGACAGGGCGGGTATACGGCGACCTTATGACGCTTCTGACCGTCATGAAAGGGCTTCCGCTTGCGTATAACAAGGATATGCAGGAGGATAAGGAGGCGGTGTTTGACGCCGTGGACACAGTAAAGCTCTGTATCGGTACATTTACTCCCATGTTTAAGACCATGCGAATTAATAAAGAGAACATGCGGGCGGCGGCGGCGGGCGGATTTATCAATGCCACCGACTGTGCTGATTATCTCGTGAAAAAGGGTATGCCGTTCCGCGATGCCTATAAAGTTACAGGGGCACTGGTTAACTTCTGTATCGACAACAAAAAGACGCTGGAAACGCTTACTCTGGACGAATACAAGGCACTAGACCCCATGTTCGGGCAGGATGTATTTTCTGCTATCTCCCTTGACACCTGCGTAAACGAGCGCAAGGTCATAGGCGGGCCTGCGCCCGATATGGTGAAGAAGCAGATTGAACGGATAAAGTTAATGTTAAACTAAAAGGAGTGAGGGGTATGCGCGGGGATGTTCTCATGCTGGAGGAGCTTTCTTTAAACTCATTTCCCGCTCTTAGCACCCATTTATATGACGGTTGGCTCTTGCGCTTTTCGGACGGCTACACCAACAGAGCCAATTCCGTAAATCCGCTGTACCTCTCCTCTATAAAACTAAATGAGAAGATAGATTACTGCGAGAATGTTTATATTTCACAAGGCTTACCCACCGTATTTAAGCTCACGGAGCATACCGATAGGTGTATAGAGGATGAACTGGTACATAGAGGTTATGAGCTTGTTTTCCCCACAACGGTAATGACAATGGGTTTAGATGATACACATTTTTCTATGGGCGACTGTGTGCTAAAGGGATACGCCGACCATGAGTGGTTTAATGCCTACTTCACATTCAGCAGTAATAATGATAATGACAAGCGTAAAACCGCACAAAGGATAATCGAAAAC
>CAYSTR010000486.1:0-2714 GCA_964433745.1 uncultured Oscillospiraceae bacterium
ATTGGTTATTCGGTTTTGCGGAGTTGGCTTGATATGGTGTTACCCCAAGTGCAGAGCCTTGCTTCTTCCATATCCGAATCCATATGGGACGGAAGCCGCTGTCGGCGAAAAGCTGAACAGAATAGAATCCGGTCGGCTCGATAAACTGTGTACCTGTAGCGTAGAGGTCGACCATCTGCCAGCATACAATCTCCGCATATTTGCAGATGTTCTTTATGGCGGGACTGATACCGTCTACCCATGTTTCCGCACCCGATAGGGTTTCGCTTGGCGGGGAGGTTACGGCACACTGAGCTATTTTACCACCCATTAGCTTTACCATATCAAATTCGCTTGCGGCATCACCACACATTAAGCGGTGCTCGCCGAGAAGCCATATATCCCCCTTTTGGGTTATGGTGCCTTTGGCTTCAATGTCGGACTTGGCTTTTTCTACATCGAAATCGTCCTGGACAGCTTCCTTGCTGTAAAACTTATTCATAAGCTCATCAATCTCAGCTACCTCAAAGCCGGTGAGCGAAACATCAAAGTCGCTTGCATCAAGGTCAGCCACCAAGGCGGCGAGCTTGTCTGTATCCCAGTCGCCTTGGATTTTGTTTAATCCGAGATTTAAAGCTTTTTCTTTTTGCAAGTCCAAATCTACCACAACACAGTCGATTTCGCTATAACCAAGGTCGAGCATCACCTTAAGCCGCTGATGACCGCCGACAACGTGACTAGTTTGCTTATTCCAAATGATAGGATCGACAAAACCAAACTCCGTGATGGAGCGTTTCAACTTTTCGTATTCCTTATCGCCGGGCTTTAGGTCTTTGCGTGGGTTGTATTCAGCGGGGTTTAATAGCTCCGAATTTATTTTTTGTATGTCCAATTCCGGCACCTCTCAATTAATAATACACCTAGAAGAGTGTTTATAATTTGACACCATCTGAATGATGAGTAACAAAAAAGAGGTCTGTTCTTTTACGAACAACCTCTTGTGCTTCGGACAAATAAGGGAGACATTTCATCTGGATTCTCTGCACCAATTCTTGTGTTGGCGGTGGAACATCGTTTATATGTCCGGCAAACTCTCCGTACAGCATTTCAGCTGCAATGTTATGCGCTTGTGCTCCTTCAATATAATTTTTAACAGCACCTAAATAAATATCTCTATTGTTCAGTCCGATACGTGCAATATATTGATTGCGACTCTGTATATAGCACACACCCACAAATCCCGAGATATTACTTTTTTGAAGCGAGCGATTAAGATTGTTTTGATGGTTGGTTACCACTCGCAGGTTTTCACGGCGGCAGTCTGTCTTATCACGATTTATATGGTCTACTATGATTTTGTCTTTAGAATCTATACCAAGAACAAATCGGTGAAGACGTATTTTACCATTTTCAATGCATAATATGTATCCAGCCGTGTTTATAACCCAGCGATGTTCTTTTACCAAAGGGACTATATCCGCATCAACTATAAATGAATTGCCGTTAGCAAGATAACCCTTTGCATACTTGTCAAAGTATGCAAATCTATAGTCAGGTAAGCAATTCTTACAGGTACCCCCCTTTTTTACTGTTCGAATCGAACTTCCTGACTTGTTTATGCAATATCCGCAGTTTACACATCTGCATAAAAACTGGCGAACCCCTTTAATATTTCTCTCTGTTTCAGATAATATTTGCCAGCCATTAATAGTTTTACCAACTATATCATGCCTTTTGGTATAACCAATCTCAATTTCAGCACAGCGTTTGCATCGTGCTGTAGTACTTGATGCAATATACTGTCTTTGAACAATGGTTATATTCCCACAGTCGCATTGACATCTATATAATTTATGGCCATAAGCGTCAGCCCCTGCCTCTTCTAGGACCGTCAGTTTATTGTTCCGATATCCTTTTGTTATAGTGTATTTTTGTTGACGCTCCATATCCTAACCCTTTCCAGACAACAAGACCTCCATCGGATCCAACCCGTTCATAAATCCTTTATATGGTGTCTCACAATTTGCACGAACAACATTTTCGATGGTCGTCTGCATTCCATTTAATATTTTTAAGCGATTAATAAGCATGGCCTCCAAAGGGTTATCCCTTGCATCACCCGAAGAGGTTTTTGCTAAGAAGCCATGCTTACTAATTAACCGTTCAAGCTGAACATAGCGAGCTTGCTGCATTGCAAAACGCTGTAAGAAGTTCGGGTCAAATAACTGTTCACATTTTCGTTCTACAAGCCAGTCCCAGATGTCCCTGTAAAACTTCTCAGCTAATAAAACCTCTCCGTCTTTTTGTATTTCTTTCAAATATTCCATAGCCTGGGGAGCAGTTGGCGTGGAACTGTCAACCAAATCTGTGCCATGAAACTTAACACTTTTCAGACGCGACGGACGAGTTCCGTCTAATATAGCTTCTGATAATGCTTTCCGTGGTCTGCCTGCATTTGGGCGGGAACCACCGTGACCATTCGCCAAGCAAACCACCTCCTATCCTAGCTTGATTGCTGTGCATCTTGATTTAAAACTTGAAACTGGCTTTTCGCGCACATGCCCCCACGCCCGTTATCATAATGGACTTGTTTTAAGATTATATACCCCCACCCAATCGCATAATTATGAGGTATAGTGGTATTGTGTATTTACTGTTGCCATAGATAATGTAAGTCCATTATACACCTATCCCCATCGATCATTCTCTTTCGCGGTGATGGAGGAGTGGCAGCT
>CAYSTR010000487.1:0-2700 GCA_964433745.1 uncultured Oscillospiraceae bacterium
CATTGTGTGTTTTAAGTGTTCTAACATTTTCTAAAATAATTGCACGTGGTTTTCTGTTAATGTCAATTTTTGCTTTTATAATTTCAGCCACTCTGAAAAACAAGGTTCCACGAACATCATCAAAACCTTTTTGTCCGCCCATCATACTAAAAGGTTGACAAGGAAACCCAGCTACAAGGACTTCGTAATCCGGTATAGCACTTATATCAACTGCTGTAATATCAGCACATACAGCTTGATGGTTAAAGTTAGTATTGTAAGTTTGAACAGCATATTTGTCAAAATCGTTTGCCCAAACAATGTCGTATCCTTCGTTGGCGAAACCTAAATCCAGTCCACCACACCCGCAAAATAGCGAAACTGTCCTCATTTTTCTACCACCTCCGTCTGTTGTTTTATATAATCACGAATCCATACACCGATTTCCACTGAAGCCGCTTTACCTTCTCGGCGCACACACTCCATAAAAGCTGTTTTTATTTCGGGTTCGATGACTATTTCGATTTTGGCTGTTTTTATTCTGCCCGGTGGTCGACCAGACGAAGATTTTATATTTGCCATAGAACCACCCACCTTCCTCTAATTTAACAAGGTATTTTATATGGATTTAATCAGTATCTAAATTATACTTTATTTAAACATCAAAGTCAATAGGAAAAGGTATGTTTAGCTGACGAAAAAACAGAGCCGTTTAATGCGGTTCTGTTTTTTCGTCATTATAAATAAATCGCAGTACATTATTAATGCAAATATCTACATCAAAATGTCTATAAAGGCTTTCTTTTTTAGACAGACACGTTATAATATAATGGAAGAACAAAAGGAAGGGGTTGGTAAGTACCTATTATGTTTCAGATAAAATGGATTTGGCACAATCTGAAAGGTGACCGTATCTGGTATATCCTTAGTCTTGTTCTGGCGATATGTGTTGCAGCGGCGGCTATTGTCAATCCGCGCTTGTTTTCTATTTTGATTGACAATGTGTTTGTACCGGTTGACGGTACGGCGGACATGGATTTACTGCTTCCTATGCTGACAGCCATTCTGGCAGTGACACTCACGCGTTCCTCGCTCAACTACATAATGATAATCATTATTGAGCGTTCTGTCCTTAATATGACAAACCGTATTCGCTTTAAGCTGTATGACAATCTGCAAGCGCAGGAAATGAGCTATTTTGATAAGAATAAGACAGGTGACATCATGACCCGCTTTACTTCTGATGTGGACATGGTTCGTCATGCCGCTGTGTGGATATTCAGACAGCTTATTATCTACATCGTAATGCTCATATCGGTGCTCACGTTCTTCTTTACCATTAATTTATGGTTTACTCTCGCTTTGCTTGCGGTTACGCCGTTTATATTCATTGCATCAAAGCGGTATTCAAAGAATGTGCGTCCTTTGTATGTTGATCTTCGTGAAAAGGTCTCACAGCTCAATATCTATTCGCAGGAGAATATATCGGGAAACCGTGTCGTTAAGGCTTTTGCTCGGGAGCAGTATGAGATAGGACGGTTTGAGGAGAAAAATGAGACATTCAGACAGGCAAACCTCTCAACCTCCTTTGCATGGCTGAAATTCTACCCGCTCATAGAATCGCTGGCAAGCTCTCTTACGCTTATTACGGTATTTTTGGGCGGACTTTTTATCATTTTGGGCTGGCTTACGTTTGGTGAGCTTATTGCCTTTTCCTCGCTGACATGGGCGTTGATTGACCCTATGCGTATGCTGGGTGTTATCCTAAACGATCTACAGCGTTTTTTTGCCTCAGCATCAAAGGTCATTGAGGTGTTCTATGCGAAACCTACCATCCAGGATAGGCACGATGCAGTCACTAAGGAAGAGCCTTTTGAGGGAAAGGTGGAGTTTAGGAACGTTTCATTTTCATATGGCAGCACAAAGGTTCTAGAGAACATATCCTTTACTGTAAATCCTGGAGAGACGCTGGCTATAATGGGTGTAACCGGCAGCGGAAAGACCTCCCTTATTAATCTCATTGCCCGGTTTTACAATGCAAAATCTGGTGAGGTGCTGGTGGATGACAGAAATGTAGTAAACTGGGCGATTAAGACACTGAGAAAGAACATAGGGCTTGCGACACAGGAGGTATTTCTGTTCTCCGAGACGATAGACGGTAATATTGCTTACGGAAACCCCGATATGTCCGAGGAGGATGCCCGGTATTTTGCCAAGGTCTCCGGTGCGGATTTTGTCGATAGGATGGAGGACGGTATACATACGATTGTCGGCGAGAGGGGAGTGGGGCTTTCAGGCGGTCAGCGTCAACGCTTGTCTCTGGCTAGGGCTCTTGCGGTGCGTCCGTCCATACTCATTCTCGATGATACAACCTCCGCCGTGGACATGGAGACCGAGCACTATATTCAAGGTCAGCTAAAGAATCTCCCGTTTCCCTGTACGAAGATTATTATTGCACAGCGCATATCTTCAGTCAAGAATGCTGATAAAATTATTATTCTCGCTGACAGAAAAATAGCAGAGATGGGTACACATCGTGAGCTGCTTGAGAAAAAGGGATATTATTACGATATCTATAAGCTACAGCAGAGCTGATCCATAGGGAGGGTATATGGCTAGAAATAAATTTGATATTGATGAAACACTCGAATCACCGTTTAATATAAAACACCTAAAGCGCAGCTGGGTATATATCGGCAGGCATAAAAAGCGAATGATTAT
>CAYSTR010000488.1:0-2697 GCA_964433745.1 uncultured Oscillospiraceae bacterium
AGTTATTGTATTATTGTTTTTAGAATAATACTCATCACCCCAAATTTCGTGAAATAGTTTTTCAGAGCTTACCACATTCCCTTTATGTTCACAAAGTATCCTTAGAATAGAAAACTCCGTGGGTGTGAGTGTGAGAAGTTTTTCGTTTAACAATACTTCTCGTGTGTTCACGTTAATGATAAGTCCTGAATGAACAATGACACCTGTATCACCCTTATCAGTTCCTCCGCTAAATTTTTTATACCGACGAAGTTGTGCCTTTACACGTGCCACCAACTCTAATGGTCGAAAAGGTTTTGTGACATAGTCGTCAGCACCTAGTGTCAGACCTGTAATTTTGTCAGTTTCCGCATCCTTTGCAGTCAGCATTATGATGGGGTAGGTGTATTTGTCCCGGATTTTTTGGCAGATTGAAAGCCCGTTTATACCGGGAAGCATTATATCGAGTATAGCAAGGTCAAGCTCTACCTTCTCAATACAATTTAATGCATCCTGTGCAGTGTAAAACTTATATACAGTGAAATTTTCATTATTCAAATACAGTTCAACTAAATCTGCTATTTCTTGTTCATCGTCAACTATCAATATCTTTTCAGCCATAAATGCCACCCTCTTTTACTCATTGCCTCATACCAGTATATCAATAATAGAATAAATGTTTATTTGTTTTTCCTTGATAAATTATTAAGGTTTTCATAAGAATTGTGATTGCTTCCGGGTTTTATCTTTAGTACTATTTGTTTTTCTATTATACTTTATATTAAAGATTTTTGTCAATCCCGTTATAGGTTATACAAAAGCCTGTGTGCTGGCCTAGCTATGGCATACACACAGGCTCTGTCAATTCGTTATACACTCCAAGGAACCTCCGACCCATCCTTAAACTGGGTTAAAACCTCCGTCCCCGACCGCACCACCATCTGGTGCACAGTGGCATACCACACCCCCTCATCAAACTCAGCGAACACCCCCTCCTGCTTACCAAGCACCCGCAGGAACTGCTCCATCGCCTGCCGTTTGGCGTTCCGGCTCTGCAGCTGCCCCTCCAGTTCAGCGATCCGAGCCATAACGCTATTGTACCGCTCGACCTGCCCCTCATACCGGCGGGTGTAGTCCTCCTGATCCCCCGCAATATGGGCGTTATCGGCTACCATCCTACCCATAACCTCGAGCAGCACCTCACTCTCGTTCTGTAGAGCCGATAGTTCTCCCTCCAAGTCGGTATTATCGGTCAGCGCCTTTATTATCCGCATATAAGCCGGAATAATTGTGTCCTTATCAGAGAACCGGCTGTTCATGACATCCACAAAAATCCGCTTTAATTCATCCTCATAAAAATGCGGTGTAGTACACTTCTCGATATTCTTAAACTTCCCGTTACACTGCCACACCGTCCGGCGGTATTTGCTGTTAGAATGCCATACCTTAGCTCCGTAAGCCGTCCCGCAGTCTCCGCAGATAACCCGCCCGGCAAAGCATCCGGATGTGGCAATACAGCGGACTCCTTTACGGCGCTTGAGCTCAAACTGCACATAATCGAACAGCTCCTCACTCACGATTGCCGGATGGCTGCCCGTGACATAATACTGCGGTATCTCACCCTCGTTGACCTTCATCTTTTTGGTGAGATAGTTAGTACAGAATGTCTTTTGAAGCAGTGCATCTCCCTTGTACTTTTCATTCGACAATACACTCTCTATAACACAAGACTGCCAGTTTCTCTTACCGGCAGGTGTGGGTATCCCCTCACTCGTGAGCTGCATAGCAATACCCGATGGGGTCATACCACCCATAAACAGGGTATATATACTGCGAACCAGCTCCGCCTGCTCCTCATTGATGGCAGGCTGCCCGTTCTCCCCCTTTTCATACCCCAGAAACCGCTTGTACGGCATGGAAACCCTACCCTCAGACATGCGGTGACGGTGTCCCCACTTCACGTTCTCGCTGAGGTTCCTGCTCTCCTCCTGTGCAATGCTCGACAGTATTGTGATCGTAAGCTCTGCAGTAGGGTCGAATGTCCATAGGTTGTGATTCTCAAAGAATACCTCCACACCCTTTTCCTTGAGCATACGCACGGTGTTGATTGAATCGACCGTGTTACGCGCAAAACGAGAAATAGTTTTTGTAATGATAAGGTCTATCTTACCGTCCAACGCATCGGCAATCATCTTCTGAAACCCCTTGCGCCGCTTGATGCTCGTTCCGGATATGCCCTCGTCCGCATATAAGCCGACAAAGGTCCATTCTGCGTGGTTAGCGATGTAATTGGTATAATAATCCACCTGTGCCTCATAGCTCGTGAGCTGTTCATCGTTGTCGGTGGATACACGGGCGTATCCGGCTACCCTTCTGCATGTTACCGCCGACAGCGGCACCGATGTATAAAGCTGTACTGTCGGGGGGATCATGGTTATTGCTTTAGCTGTAGACATAGACCCTTGCTCCTTAGCTCATATTCACGCTGCCGTTCGGCAGCCTGTGCTTTCTTTTCTTCTGTCCAGCTATCACGCCGGGAGGGATTTTCCCAGTGCCTCGTGATCTTGTTTCCGTCGGGTCCTATAATGACAAGCGTGTTTTCTCTGAGTATATGTATTTCCTTAAAAGGGACATCACCAATAAGATCGATCAATATATTCTCGGGTATCTGCTGAGAAGGGCAGTGCTTCTTGCCCTTTGAATTAAACGTCTTACATA
>CAYSTR010000489.1:0-2691 GCA_964433745.1 uncultured Oscillospiraceae bacterium
TCCAGTCTGTTTTTACCCCTGCATAATATTTATCATATTTAGCTTTGAGCATAGCGGTATTATGATTATAAGAATCGTCTAAATTCTGAACATACACTAATGATGCTATGTGGTTATCCAATTCATTCCAAGAATATTGCGCGTTGGCATGTTCTAAAAACACTTTATAGCAATCGGTTAATGTGCTATAAAGAACCATACTTTTTTTCGCAAGTTGGGCGGCATCAATTAGCAAAGTGTTTCTATCGGTTGTAGCTAAAAATGCTTTGTTTGCGGTATCAATTAAAGTATCACTATCATTTATGTTACTCGCTACATCGGCAAATACCGTAGCCGTTTCTCTTGACAGTAATAACCCTTCGAGTTTGTCGGTCGGCAGCAATGCAAAATACTCTTTTATTTTCACATAACAAGCAACATCGGAATGTATTTTATCCCAATCGGTATTTTCGCTTCGGTATAAATCTGGGAAAAAGGTGTTTAATGTTTTTTCGTTTTTACTGATAGCTTCCTTAATCTCATTATGTTGTTGCAGCTTCTCAAAAATTTCAATTGTAGAGCCATAACATTTGTTTCCGTCATTAATGTATTGCAAAGCAAGCCCATACAAAGACTTTAACTCTTTTGCCTTTGTAAGTTCATTTTTTATGTTGTTAATATATCTGTCTATATCATCATTTGCATTTTCTTGAGTCGAAAGGTAGCTATCAAGTTCAGTCAAATGCGACAAATATTCTTTTACGGTAATCAATTCCGCTTCTGAATCAATCGACATAGCCAATACAGCTTTTTCCTTGCTATCAAAAAGCGGTGCATTATTGATAAACATATCGATGTTAGACATTAACTTAGTAAAATCGGTAGCACTACCATCATAGTGATTACCCAAAGTAGTCTTTAATACTTCTTCGTTATCTGCAAGCCACTTCTTGCTCTCGCTAATTGTTCTCAAGTCTTGAAGTAGGTCAATGATTTCATTGTCCGAAATTTTACTGTTCACGCTTTTGAACACTGCATATACCGCTTTGCGGTCGGAGTGATAACTACCCTTAAACCACTTAAATATGCTTCTATATTCTGTTTTGTATCTTATTAATATTGCTTCATAATCTAAATCAAAAACAGAGCTTTCGCACACACTAATTAATTTGCTTTGTAGTGCATCTATTAATTTATGGTGTTTTTCAGCCAAGCATAGCATTTCATATGACTTGCTTGTGACGGTAATGTCAACCCAATTTTCCATAGGGAAAACAGGACGCAATGCAGCTTCGCATATTTGCATCTGCTTTTTAATGTGAGATGTTAATGTTAATTTTGTAAAACCTCTGTTGCTTACAAAAGTATCGTTTTCCGCTGAAACAATATTCCACAACCGAGTTAAGGTTTGCAGTTTACTTGATAATTGCTCGATGTAGCGGTCGAGTGCTACTGCGGTTAAAGCACAGTTCATTTTTTCCGAAACAAAGTCAGCAATTTCTCTTTGCGTTTTTAGTTTTTCAAGCAACTCCAAACCATCAATTTCAAATATAGATTGATTGCATAACTGCTTAATCTCTGCGTTTAAATTCAAATAACTTTCCCAAAGGCTTTTGGTTTCTACACAAATATTCACAATGGCGTCAAAATCATTTATCACAAACCAATTTGAATTAACTTGCGGCATTTCGCACAGCAAACAAACCAAATCTTTATAGTCTGTTAAGCTACTATAAGTAATCGGTTGTGCATATCCTGTTAAGCTTTGTATTTTTTCTACAGTAGTTAAGATTTTATTTAACTGTTCGTAAAGCACCACTATATCAATAAAAACAGCTTTTGTTTCAGTTTCGTTGAGTAAGCTTTGTTCAGGTATTAAAGCGTTCAATTCACGGCGGCAATTAGCTACCTGTTCCTGAATATGTTTTGCTTTAACATCAAATATACCCTGCGAATAAAGTGTTTCAAGCTCACTATGCTTTTGCCAATAAACTTTAGCTTCGTTTGACATTCCTTCAGCTTCGGTGATGAGGGTATCGGTTTCGTTATTAGTTAGCCAAACAAAAGGGATACCGTTTATTTTTATTGAGGCAGATAAAATTTTAGTAACTGTATCTATGTTACCAAAACAATTTAAGCCTGCAAATGAATAATCCGTTCTCAATACATTTCTTTCTTTATCTAAGTTTTCTGCAAAATTAACAATAACAGGAAAAGCATCTTGAATTTGTTCAAACAACGCGTGGCTAACTGCTTTAATATTTGTACCTACCCACGGATTTTGGCTGCAAGGACAACCCATTTTCAATAAAGCTGAAGCGTATTCCGAAACAGCATAGCAAATAGCTTGTAATTTTTCTTTTGTAATTGTTTCTATGCCATCAAAAGAAAACTGTATCTCGGTGCTTTCTGATAAAGTATTTAGTAATCCGTAAATATGATAAATGCTTTCATCTAATGGCTCTATATGTAAATGTAATTGATTGGCATATAGATTTAATTTTTGTCGTTCTGTATCTAAAGTATAAAGAGAGGCTATTGCTTCGTCCTTAACAGAATAAAGCGGCAAATTTAACGCATCTCCTATTTGTTCCAGCACTTCTCTTTTATTTGCCTTATGGCTATGTAACGGCAGGCAAAAATCAGCGAGATGGACGTCTTGCAATCGTTTATAAACTACTTGTAAAGCCGCATTTTTTTCAGATACAAACA
>CAYSTR010000490.1:0-2684 GCA_964433745.1 uncultured Oscillospiraceae bacterium
GGACTGGAGTTTTCAGCCTCAACCCTCCATGAGGGAGTGACATACACACAGGCAAACGGACTGGAGATTATATATGAGGACGGTGTTATGAAGTTACCCAACCGTCAAGCATTTGCGGGTAGTGTGGCAAGTTCTATTACCCTAGTACGCAACATGGTGATGTCGGCGGGTGTTTCGGTATCGGATGCCGTGTGCATGGCTAGCCAGACCCCGGCTAGGGTGCTTGGCATTTCCTCAAACAAGGGCAGGATAGCACCCGGTTATGATGCAGATATTGTTCTGTTTGACTATGATTTCAACATAAAACACTGTATGGTTATGGGAAATGATGTATACAGTGAGATTGTGTAAGGGGACGTTTGAAGAGTGAACGGTAAAGCGACAATACATGATATAGCAAAGGCGTGCGGGGTATCGTCTGCGACGGTTTCGCGGGTGTTAAGCGGCAGCTCTTATCCGGTAAAAGAGATTACTAAAAATGATATTTTAAGCAAAGCGCATGAGCTTAGATATATTCCGAATGCTGTGGGTCAGAGCTTAAAATCACAAAGGACTAGGGATGTGGGTGTTGTAATCCCAAACCTTACCAATCCCTACTATGCCGTAATATTACAGGGGATTTACGATTCACTCATATTAGAGGGGTATACACCCATTCTACTAAATTCAAACCGCAGTGTGAAGATAGAGGAGGCTAATCTCCTCACGCTCATGAAAAAGCAGGTATGTGCAATGATTCTGGTGGGTCTCAATCCGGATTCTGAGGCTTTACGCGAGGTGCTCCACTACGGATTCCCGATTGTGGCGATGGAACAGCAGCTGGATGCCCGATGTGACAGGGTGGATTTTGACTTTTACAAGGGAGCAAGGTTAGCCGCCCAGTGTCTGGCTGATCATGGACACAGGCGTATTGGCTATATCGGCGCACCCATAGACATGTCAAGCCGACGGCTAATGCTGGACGGTTTTCTTAGCTGTCTTAGGGAAAATTCAATTACACCGGAGGAAGAACACATCCTAATCTCGGAGGATGAATCGGACAGGGGCAGTGTCTTTGAAGTGAGCAATGCCAAAAAGCTGACGAAAAAGCTCATGATGATGGGAAAAGAACGTCCTACAGGGATAGTATGCGTAAACGACATGACCGCACTGGCTGTCGTGCGGGAGCTTTTACAAAATGGTATAAAAGTACCGGACGATATCTCGATAGTGGGTTTCGATAACATCCCATATGCTTCTCTGACAACTCCGGCACTAACTACAATCGATCAATGCTGCTACGAGATGGGGGAGACGGTATCGCAAATATTAGTGGAACGTCTGCAAAACCCCAATAAGCCGTTTAAGACAGTTATGCTTGAACCCACGCTTGTTCTAAGGGAGACCGTAAAAAGAATATGATAAAAAGGAGCGGCGGATGCGCACTATGCATCCACCGCTTTGTTAAAGGCTTCTATAATTCGATCCTGTTGGGAAAGCTCACAATAAACGACAGGTATAACATGGTAAACGCCGTTATAATAGGATTTCTTCACGGTATCAAAAAGCTCATCCTGAGAGAATGCTCCGTAGTAAAAAATCCCCTTTGTCTTTATCTCGTCTATAACAGCGTTCATATCGTGCTTTTCGGGATTGCCGAAGTTTAACGCCATAGACTGTGGCATTAAATCTACAGCCGCTTTGTAAAGATGTTCATTTTTACCGCAGTAATGGATATAACCTCCGCCGAACTCGGAGAAGATTTTATTCGTATTGGGTACTGCAAGCTCCAGTATGTGCTCGCGTCCTAACAGGGTAGAGGTGTCCTCGCTTATCTTTAAAGGAGCGTCCGCGGGGAGCACAAGACCGTTATAGTGCGCTACATATTCATCCGGTGCTATTATGTCAAGACAGTCCCGCGCTCCTTTTATAATACAGGCATTAGCAAGCTCAAACAGATGGGAAATAAGCTCCTCATCATCATATAAGTCATAGAAAAACGAATCCCCATAGATAAGATGAGCCGTGTCAACCGGACCTTGCAGATCCATGGGGTACACCTCGATACCAGTGCCGGTAAGCTTCTCTTTCATGTATCGCATGTGCTGGAGCCCCGCTTTGTATTCTGGTGTTTCTATGAGACCGTCAGGAGAGAGAGCCATTATCTCCTGTCTCGACAGATGGGCTTGCAGCCACGGCATTTTATCGGGGAAGATGTCCTGTTTTAGTCCGGTAAGAGCGGCAAAAATCCCGCAGCCCATATTAGCGCGAACAGACGGTACGGCATCTCCGTCCGCTAAAGCCGCAGATAGAGCTGCTTTCAAGCCGTATACGAACATCTTTTCCGAATCGTAGTGTATCTCTTCTAGGTTATAGTCGGGAAGCTTTTCAGCTTCTTTAAATCCATTTACATTTAGTATCAGCGAACAGGTGTTTTTCGTTTTCTGAAGCTGTGCCAGCTGTTTTTTAGCAGACCTTTTGTGCTTTGCTTGCTGCTCCCTTAGCATGGGGAGCAGCTCACTATCGATATAATACATTTCAGGAAGCATTGTACTACCTCTTTACAATATCGTCAATCGTGACAATCCTGCCCTCTTTTATCGAAACATTGGCGGCAGCACCGATGATAATCGAGTTTGTGCCCGCATAGCTTCCGGCGGCATGTCCCAGCGGGTCTGGGATATCCTGTAGGAAGAGCATTTTTC
>CAYSTR010000491.1:0-2674 GCA_964433745.1 uncultured Oscillospiraceae bacterium
GGATAAAAATAAGGCGTTGGTTGAGGAGTTAGAGAAAAGAGGCATCATGACCGATTATGGCAGACAGAAAATAGATGAGGCCAAGAAAAATGGTCAATGGGACGCGCCAAAGGCTATGGCAATTACCGAAGAGCATATTGCTGCCCTAGCTGATTTGCTGGGAGATTATGAACCCGCTTATACGAACTTTCAGGCGATGTCACCATCGGTGAAGAAAACATATGCCCGAGCATACCTTGATGCAAATACCGATGCGGGGTGTGCTAAGCGCTTAGCTTGGATGGTATAGCGGCTGAATCTTAATCTAAAGCCGATGTTATTCTTGACATACAGTTGTCGTGTTAATTATGGTATGCTGGTGAACAGGCTGTTATAAGAAGGTAAAAGACTGCTTTAGGCACAGCCAACACAAAAGAGAATCTTAAATTTAGGAGGTCAACATTATGCTTGTTCCGCACTTTCAGTTTAGTGGTCATTGCGAGGAAGCCATTCGTTTGTACGAAAAAGTCTTTAATACAAAGGTGGATACGATTCAATATAACAAAGAATTGGGCGGCGCAGAGGACGATATGAGCGTCGGCCATGCCGAGATGCACATTCACGGCCAGCGGGTTATGATGAACGACAAGTGTGGCGGTAAAGGTGACGGAGTTGACTCAACAATATTGATGGTTATGGTTTTCAAAACCAAAGAGCAGCTAATGCAAAGCTACGATATTATCAAAGATGGAATAAACACCATAGACCCATTGCAGGAGGTTTTTTACAGCCCGCTTGTCACGGTATTTGTCGATAAATTCGGCGTGCAGTGGTGCTTTATGGTAGACGAAGAAGTGGAGCAAAATTATGATGCGTAATCCCGAACAGACTATAGGAAATATGATTGATAAGCAGAATACCGTTTATATAAGCTCGGTTGACGAAAACGGCTTCCCTTGCACGAGGGCGATGATGGGTGTTCGGGAGAGAGATGGCATAAACGTCATTTATTTCAGCACCAATACATCATCGAGCAAAGTGGAGCAATACAAGGCAAATCCTAAAGCGTGTATCTATTTTTGCGACAAACGCTTTTATCGCGGCTGTATGTTACAAGGCACAGTCGAGGTGCTGTTCGACGGCGAGAGCCGACAGCGGCTGTGGCGCGAGGGCGACACGATGTACTATCCGGGCGGCGTAACCGACCCGGATTACTGCGTGCTGAAATTCACCATACAAAGAGGGCGGTATTTCAGCAACTTGAGGTCAGAGGATTTTGAGGTATGAGTAAGACAGAGCAGTCAAGAATTGCATACAACAAGATAGCCCCGGATTATGCCAACTCTCGTGAGGGCGTTTTTACCGTAGCTTTCAAGCGACTGCTTGTGCAAGCGATCAGGCTAAAGCCCAGTGCAACTGTGCTCGATGTTGCTTGCGGCAACGGTGACCTGCTCGCTATGTTGTCTCAAAAAAGCAATATCGACGGCTACGGAATTGATATTGCCGAAAACATGATAACAGAAGCAAAAAAGCGGCACCCCGAGTTTCACTACTGCGTTTCGGGTTGTGATGTACTGCCTTTTGAGGATAATTTCTTTGACTGCATAACCGTGTCGGCAGCGTTTCACCATTTTGAAAAGCCCGGCATTTTCTTGAAAGAAGCCAAAAGAGTATTGAAACAAAGTGGCGCAATTTATATCGCCGAGCTCTTGTGGCCGACAGCGTTACGATGGATTGCCAACCCTTTGTTGCCGTTTCTTAAATCTGGCGATGTGAAGATATATTCTCCAAAAGAGCTTGAAAAAATGCTTGGCAGGAATGGGTTTAGCGATGTAATAAACACAAGGCATGGACATATTCAAATTGTAAAAGGAGAACAACTTTGAACAGAAAAATAGGACTATACAGCGCGGTAGTGAATGTTATTGCTGTTGTAGCTTTTGCAATTTGCATGATATTTGCATGGACTTATGGCAGCTACCTTGTGTGCATGTTTATTGCATTTAGCTTTATTCCATTGATTTCTGCCTTTTGCGCAACCAGTGAAGCGGAAAACAAGGCGGCAGCCTATACTTCCCTTGCGTTTGCCGGGGTATATGGTGTTTTTATCCTTGTCGTTTACTTTGCCCAGGTGACGTCGGTTGCAAATGACACGCTAACTGAACAAGCGAAGCAGATTCTTGATTATCAAAAATTCGGATTGTTTTTTAGCCTTGACCTTTTAGGATATGGTTTGATGGCACTTTCCACTTTCTTTGCCGGTTTGACAATTAAGGTGAAAAATAAAATCGACAAGTGGTTAAAACGGCTTTTGATGATTCACGGTATATTTTTTATTTCTTGTTTCATTATGCCTATGCTCGGAGTTTTTTCACCAGATACGCAAGGAGCAGAGTGGATTGGAATTCTCGTTCTTGAATTTTGGTGTGTGTATTTTATCCCGATTGGTATCCTTTCGTTTTTGCATTTTAAAAACAATACAACAACATAAGCGTATTGGCGCATGCAAAAACCGATGTGGGGCGTGCAAAACGGCTGACATGGATGGTAGAACGGCTAAACCAAAATCTAAAGCCGATGTAAATCGCTAAAAGAACTGGAGGGAACTTTCTTGATAAATGGAATTTGTGGATTTGCTTATGATTGTAAAAACGCCGATGCTTTAGCAGACTTTTATGCCAAGCTTCTCGGATGG
>CAYSTR010000492.1:0-2657 GCA_964433745.1 uncultured Oscillospiraceae bacterium
CATGGTTATCCTTCGCTTGATGGTCTCCCGACCGGGAGGCAATCAATAAATCCTCACCCGAGATAACCATAGAGGCATAGGAACGTGCGGCAATCTCATCATCCGTCATGGATACTATACCGCCAAAACACCAGTCGAAGCAGTTTTTTGAAAAATACAGCACTAGTCTGTGCCGCTCGTTTGTAGGGTCGCCGCGTTTTGGGTGCTGTGTGTCAAAACGTTTGAGGCTGTCAGTGGATTGATTGGAGAGCAGCCAGTAATACCCGGAGACATTGTCATAGAGCATATGAAACTTTATATGCCCGCCCGGAAGCGGTATAAACAATATAGTCTGACCGGACGGTGCTGTTTCCACGGTGGTGGTCATGGTTCCATCATCGTTCTCCACAACCTTTGCCATTGCCCCAATGTTTGTTAACCCTGTGTTAGTTCGCATAAATAAATGGAAGGTATGTCCGGTGGGATCAGTAAAGATATCATCGGGATCAAGCATCTGAACCACCTGGGTCTCCAGCCACCCCAGCGGCTGAGCATACCGGCTGTTTTTAGCGATGCTATAAAAGCTTATTCCGCTAAAGTTTTTGTGATTTTCAGGTACAATACAGTTAAACACAAGCTCCGATGCAAAGGTCCAGTTCTCGCGCAGCGTGAGATCATCCCCCTCACGTCCGCGCATGAGTACCGGTGCTATGGCGTTAATAGGCCAGGAAGTATTGTAATCGGTGATGCGTTCCATCACAAGGTACACACAGCCATTGGCATACCAGACATTGGACGGTGCCTGATGCCAGAGCTGACCCTCGGTCAGTTTGGCGGGAGCAGACCAGTTGTCACCCTCATCATCCGAACGAAATATTAATAAATCGCCGTGGTGTCCTATGACGTACACCGATCCCCCTGATAAAAAAGGGCGGGCATGACCAAACGGACATGATAAAACAACCCTCCAGCTTTCTCCGCCATCGTCAGAAACCAGTATCTGTCCCAGCTTATAGAGGTTCTTATAAAGGGAATTGGGCTCTGAACCGGCAAGCCTCTTCACACCGGTACCTCCAAAGTCCATCGTCGCCACAAGCCGCCCGCTGGGCAGTGCCAGAATACCCGGACTGTAACAGTAAATATCCTCCGGGGAATCCGAATGTGCAATAACGCTGTAGTCATTGGCTAGTGCTGTTATCCTTCTCATAAGCCCTCCTATCCTTTAACTGCGCCAATCATAATGCCCTTGGTAAAATACTTTTGAGCTAGAGGATAAATCATAAGCATCGGCAGGCTTGCTACGATGATTACACCGTATTTCATTGATTCTGCCTTGTATATCTCCATCATGGCATCTGCACCCATGCTGCCGGTCTCAAGAGCCTGCATCATGGCAGTCTGTGTGCTCAATATGTCGCGAATAACAATCTGTAGGGGCAGAAATGCCTTGTCCGATATATAAATGAGCGCATTGAAGTATGCATTCCATTGTCCGACCACGCTAAACACCATCAGTACCGCAATAATAGCCTTTGAAAGAGGAATAACCACCCGCAGAAAATACCGAGTATAACCACAGCCGTCAATCTTTGCAGCTTCAAACAGCTCTTCCGGTATATTTGAGCGTATAAAGGTCTTGGTAATGATGATGTTATACATACTCACAGAGCCTAACAGTATTAAAATCAACGGATTGTTCACCAGATTCAGCTTTTGAACCACAAGGTAGGTGGGGATAAGCCCGCCGCTGAAAAACATGGGAATGATATAAAGGCTCAAGAAAAAGTTGCGTCCGGGCATGGATTTTCTGGTAAAAACATATCCCGTTAGCATGGTCAGTGTAACCGAGAGCAGCGAGCCAGCAGCAGCGTAACACAAGGAGTTGCGGTAACCAACCCATATCATATCGTATTCAAATATACGCTTATACCCATTTAGGTTTATACCCTTAGGAAAAAATAGCACCTGTCCTGTACCTACGGCAGAAGGGTCACTGATAGAGGCTATTACAATAAAATACAGAGGGTATAATATAATCAGTACCAGCAATGCCAAAATACTTACATTGATACGATCGAAGGCTCTATCAATACCGCTTATAGCTCTCTTATTGGTTTTTTTCATGCATAAACCACCTCCTAAAATAACCCGTCTTGACCCGTTCTCTTGGCAATACGGTCAACCGTAATTAATAAAATCATGTTGATAACAGAATTAAACAGACCAATAGCCGTCGAGTAGCTGTATTGGCTGTTTAATAGTCCCATCTTATAGACATAGGTAGAGATAATCTCGGAGCGTGTCAGGTTCATAGAGTTCTGCATAAGATAAACCTTTTCAAACCCTACGTTTAAGATGCTTCCGCAGTTGAGAATCAAAAGCGTTACAATAGTCGGTATAATACAAGGCAGATCAATGTGCCATATCTGTTGAAACTTGTTGGCTCCGTCCACCACGGCAGCCTCATTTAGCGACGGATCAACCGCCGACAGTGATGCCAGGTAGATAATACTGCTCCAACCCATACCCTGCCAAACTCCCGACCAAACGTACAGATGCGGGAACAGCCTCGAGCCGGGATCGGTTGGAACGCCCGGTTCCCACCGCACGGGGGAGCCGAGCCGGCCGGGGTCGAGGTGCAGCAGGACCAGGTCGGTGCGGCCGGCGTAGAGCCGGTT
>CAYSTR010000493.1:0-2654 GCA_964433745.1 uncultured Oscillospiraceae bacterium
TCTTGGATAAATTGGTTACAGAAATAATGTTAGGCATGTTTATTCCTCCTTTTTTGTTCTGAAACTATATTACTAATTTTCACGCCTTAATTCTTGACTTTGCTTGCACTCATCTTTTAGACAAATCAGAAAACATCTTTGCAAGTATAACACCCGTTTTAGAATCAGAAATTTGGGCTACCTTTTCGGGTGCACCCTGTGCAATGACTGTACCTCCATTACTCCCACCATCGGGACCGAAATCAATTATCCAATCAGACATTGTTATGACATCTGTATTATGCTCTACTGTTACTACCGAGTGACCTGCATCGATAAGCCGTTCAAATAAACGAATTAACTTGTGAACATCATGAGGATGTAGCCCTGTTGTGGGTTCATCTAATAAATAAAGCGTATGTCCTTTCCCCTGCTTTGAAAGTTCTTTTGCCAATTTAATACGCTGTGCTTCACCCCCAGACAGCGTTGTTGCCGGTTGGCCTAACCCAAGGTAGCCAAGCCCGACTTCTTTTAGTATGGATAACTTGCCTGCAATGGGAGCAATATCATAAAATACAGCTAATGCTTCATCTACTGATAAATTTAAAACATCAGCAATGCTATACCCTTTATAATTCACATCCAACACATGCTTTTGAAAACGTTTGCCATGACAAACGGGACACTTTACCTGTACATCCGGTAGAAAATGCATTGATATACTTAGTTCGCCTGCACCTTGGCACTTTTCACATCTTCCACCTGCCACATTAAAAGAGAAGTGCTTTGCCCCCAAGCCCTTACTCTTAGCATCTTTTAGTGATGCAAACAAGTCCCTGATTAGTCCGAAAATATCGGTGTAGGTTGCTGCGTTGGAACGTGTGGTTCTGCCTATGGCTTCTTGATTTATCGTGATTACATCGGTAATGTTCTCAAGTCCCTCAATGTTTTTGTACTTAACAAACGGCTCGACAGCCTTGTACAAAAACGCTTCGGCAGCCGGTTTGAGAATATCAAAAACCAATGTAGATTTTCCGCTGCCGGACACACCGGTTACAGAAACCAATTTGCCGAGTGGGATTGTTATATCTACATTTTTAAGGTTATGCTCACATGCTCCAGTGACTTTGATTGACTTGCCATTTCCAGTCCTTCGAGGAAGATTTACTGAGATTCTATCTACTCCTGATATATGCCTGCCTGTAATTGAGGAATGGGATTCTGCGACTTCCTGCGGTGTCCCGAATGTGACAATGTTTCCACCGTTTTTTCCTGCGCCGGGGCCAAAATCAATAATGTGGTCAGCCGCAAGCATCATCTCCACATCGTGCTCAATTACCAGTACCGTATTACCAATATCTCGTAAACGCATGAGCACTTTAATTAATTTTTCAGTATCACTGGCGTGCAAACCTGTAGTAGGTTCATCAAGTACATAAAGTACCCCTGTTAATCCGCTTCCTAAAATAGAAGCTAACCGAAGCCTTTGCGCTTCTCCGGCTGAAAGGGTAGGTGCGGAACGCTCCATGCTCAAGTACCCGATGCCAACATCTAAAAACCGCGCAGTTCGCACTTGCAGGTCATCCAAGATTGGTTTTGCAATTAAAAATGCTTCTTTGTCTGCAATGGTTGGTATGGTATCAATCCAGTCTTTTAGTTCGTAAAGCGATTTTTTACAAAGCTCTATAATGTTTACACCGCCTATGGTTACTTCCACGCTCTCTTTCCTTAATCTGTTGCCGTTACAGTCAGGACAGTGTTTATGCACAAATAATTTTTCAAGCTTTCCGTTTGCATCGCCGGTTTGGCCAGAAAAACGACGCATAAGATTTGTAATAATTCCTTCAAACTTGCCCAGTGGTACGGTTTTAGGTGGCTTTCGGTCGGGGAAATGTCGGTAAAATCTTTCATCTTCTACACCGTAAAGCAAAAAATCCATCTGAACATCGCCGTATTCGCATATCGGTGTATCAGCACTAATCTCAAAAACGTAATATTTTCCTGCATTCTCAATTGACTCAGCGTAACGGTCAATAAAGATTTTATCCCAGCCTTTGATAGCACCATCTCGAATGCTGCGTGAATCATCAAAGACCAATGAAAGATTCGGTGTGCTTACCGTGCCAATACCCTTGCATGTAGGGCAAGCACCTTCGGGTTTGTTAAATGAAAAATGGCTCATTGAAAGTTCTACAACTTTTTCACCGCAATAAGGACAGGAAATCATAGCTTTATTTTGCTCATAAATGCTCGCTTCTTCCTGTACAAATACCTCATCACTATAAGCTTCCTCATTCGTGTGAGTTTCAAAGTTTTGCTTAATTGGTTTACTACACTTAGGACAAACTCTTACTCCTAACTTTGCGTAAAGACTACGCAAATAGGTGAAAATCTCTGTTATTGTGCCAACTGTTGAACGAGGATTACGGTTGTTGTTCCGCTGGTCTATACTGATAGAGGGGGATAGTCCGATTATAGAATCGACTTTTGGCTTGCTAACAAAGTCCGTTATCATACCCATTGATTCCATATACTGCCTCTGGCACTCCTTTTGTAGGGTGTCTAAAGCAAAGGTAGATTTTCCACTGCCTGAAAGACCGGTGAGGACTACCAATTTATATTTTGGTATCCGAACAGAGATGTTGTTTAAATTGTTTTCCTTTGCACCTTTCACT
>CAYSTR010000494.1:0-2646 GCA_964433745.1 uncultured Oscillospiraceae bacterium
TTTGTTCTGTCGGGTTTAGTACGCAAATCCAACCCATCCAAGCGTAAACAGGATGGGGGAGAATGACATCCCGTGCTGTGAAATCAAAATCCATATCCACAACACCACCCGCCGCTGGACGAGCCGGAATTTTACCAAATAGCGTTTGAAATGTTGTCTTTCTGATGCCGATATTAACTCGAAAAACTCCGGCACGAGCTAGATTTGAGCCTTTATCTTTTTCGCCGTCCTTTTCCTTCACTGTGAGAATGTAAACCCCGCGTTTGAGGATGTTTCCGGGGTTATAAAAAATGCCTTTTTCGCCCCAGCTTTCAGTGAGTATAGTGCCATCTAAGTTAGATAAACAGTATTCTAATATTTCATTTGGATTCATTTTAGTCTCCTTTATTCTAATTCATAAATTTGTTATACATTATAAATATCGTGTATCTCTGTCAATCCTTCCTTTGATTATTATAGAGAAGCTACCATCTATAAAACAGATTACCACAATCTCTTGTCATTTTAATATAAGTATTATCGTTTTACTATGAAATTTGCAGGGGTGGACGAGAAATTCGTTTGTAAAATAACACCAAAGGTTTTTAGTAATAAATAGGCTTTGCAACAATGCAGTTTTTACCGATACGTTCATAAAATCTCCACACATCTGTGTTATAATATCATATCAAAGGGGGTATTAGCTTGCAAAAGAAAAGAATCTTAATCGTTGAAGACGAGCCAAAAATCAGCGAAGCTGTCGAGGCATATCTTAAAAAAAGCGAATACGATACGCTTGTTGCCCATAACGGTAAACAGGCCTTGTTGCTGTTTGAAAGCGAACACCCCGATATGCTCATCCTCGACCTTATGCTCCCCCACATCTCTGGGGAGGAGGTTTGTATAGCTGTGCGAAAGGAATCGCGCATACCCATCATAATGCTGACGGCAAAGGCGAGCGAGGATAATAAAATTGACGGCTTAAACATCGGTGCTGACGATTACATTACAAAGCCGTTCTCACCAAGAGAGCTTGTTGCAAGAGTGAACAGCCTGTTCCGCAGATGCAGTGACGGAATCTCGCCATTGTTTAATCGGGTGTCTTGGAATAACGGTGATTTAGAAGTTGACTTCAACAACTATACAATAAAAAAACAAGGCACAAATCTAAGTCTTACGCCGAATGAATTTAAGTTACTAACAACCTTAATGAAATACCCCAACAAAACCTTTACACGTGATGAATTGATTGATCTTGCATTTGGAATTGATTTTGACGGTTATGACCGCACCATCGACAGCCATATAAAAAATCTGCGTGCAAAGATAGAATCTGATACGGCAAATCCTGTATATATCCTCACCGTTCGTGGAATTGGCTATAAGTTTGGAGGTGTGAGCCAATGAAGCTTAGAAACAAACTGATAATCTCATATGCAATTATTGCAATTTTCTTGTCCACCGCTTTAATCTTTGCATATCGCTTTTGTGAAGATATTTGTGAATTTATTCCAAATATGACCCATGGCGGAATGGCGGTTTTTACTTCAATTTCTTTGATAACACTTTTATTTTCATTAATACTGTCTGTGTTCTTCGCAAACCGCATATCAAAACCGCTGGGGCTGCTCAATGCAAAGACAAAGGAGATAGCAAGAGGAAACTATGAAATAAAGATTGGGCATCACACGAATATTGTCGAAGCTGATGACCTTATAGACAGTGTAAATTCGCTTGCATCCACATTAGAAGAACAAAAATCGGTTAAAAAGCAAATGGCATCCGACTATGCACATGAGTTTAGGACACCGCTTGCTGCAATTCAATCAAACCTTGAGGGAATTATTGACGGCGTTTTCGAGCCAACAAACGAGCGTATTGAGAGCATACGCCAAGAAATACTGCGGCTCTCCCGAATGGTGTCAGAAATAGATAAAATTGTTGAAATTGAAAAATCCGATGCAGGGCTGCATAAAGAAGAATTTGACCTTAGTGTGCTGCTGCAGCAAGCAGTTTTATCCTTTGAGAATGAAGCAATAGCAAAGAATATAGCCATTAGGCTGCAAAGCGAGCCTTGTATAATAACAGCGGACAGAGATAAGATAAGCCAAGTAGTCATTAACCTATTATCAAATGCTCTGAAATATACCGATGAGGGGCAGGTGGTAGTGACCCTAAAATCCTATCGTGATTTTGCTTGCCTTTCGGTTATTGACACAGGCATCGGCATATCCGCAGACGACCTACCACATATTTTTGATCATCTATATCGTGCCGATAAGTCACGTGCCCGTGATACCGGGGGGGCAGGTATTGGCCTTGCGGTTGCGAAGTCTATCATTCATGCCCATGGTGGGAATATTGAGGTAAAAAGTAAACCTTTAAAGGGCAGCGAGTTTATTATTACACTAAATAAATAAATTTTTCCATTTCTCCATATAATCTCCACATACTAAAGATAGAATAAAGCCATACCAAATAGTGGTAAATAGTATTGACGAAAAGGGGTAAGAAAATGGGAAAGAAACTAATTGGTCTGGCGGTCGTGATGGTTTTGGTGTTGTCTATGGCAACAACTGCGTTTGCAGCTCCGCGGAGGAAAGACATAGGTTGTAGCACTACAAGATCTTGTTATAGCAATTGCGGAAGGTATGGTTATAGCTTGAT
>CAYSTR010000495.1:0-2640 GCA_964433745.1 uncultured Oscillospiraceae bacterium
GACAATCATAGTCTCCAGCCATATTCTGCGGGAGTTGTATCAGCTGGCTACATGTTATGGGTTTATTCATAAGGGCAGGCTGATTGAACAAATCCCATTGAGTGAACTAGATGAAAAGTGCCGCAAGCATATATTTTTACGTGTTGACGATGCACCCAAAGCGGTATCTATACTTGAAACAAAGCTTCTGACTACACGGTTTGAGGTATACCCGGGAAATGTTATTAAGCTCTTTGACTTTTTAGATAATACCGGACGTGTCTCCGGAGAGCTTGCCGCAAGCGGTGTCGGGATATCAGAGATATCCTCAAAGGGTGATGATCTAGAGGGCTACTATCTTAGATTGATTGGAGGAAATATCAATGTATAATCTTATTAAAGCCGATTTTTTTAAGCTGCGCAAGGCTCTTAGCTACAAGATTCTCTTGATTGTTGAAGTCGCATTGTGTTTACTGCTAGTCGGTATGATGATATATGCTGCTAATAATTTAGAGATTCCGGAGGGTGTGACCATTTCAGGGGATCTTTCAATGTCTGGTTTTGACGGTTTTTTATCATCGCTTACACAGGTACAGTTTAATATAACCTATTTAAGCATTTTTGCCGCACTGTTTATCTGCTCTGATTTTACCAACAGAACTATAGTGGGAGCACTCTCCACGGGGCATTCGCGTATTTCTGTTATCTTCTCTAAGCTAATTGTCTACTTAGTTGGTGCGGTAGGATTGCTTCTCGTTATGCCTGTTCTTATGACTCTGCTGCTTACCATAATTAACGGATTCGGCAGGGAACTGACCGGTGAGCTTATTGGTTTTATGGTGCGTTCATCTGCCTTATATCTGCTACAAAACCTCGCTATGGCATGTTTCTGTGCGCTGCTCGCGTACATATTTAAGAGCATAGGCCCGGTGGTGGGTTCTGCTATCGGTTCGCTTATGATATTAAATATTCTGGCACAGCTTAATATAAACGAGACATTTACTAATATTCTAAAACTGACGTTTATATGGCAGGCTCAATTCTTTGTAAAGCTTGAACAAACAGGTGATATACTGTTGTGCGTTGCCGTTGGTGTTTTAACTATCCTAATCACGACAGCAGCCGGATACCTGTGCTTTAAAAGAACAGACTTAAAGTAGCTTTAAAGGAGGCGGATTATTATGTGGTATATTCTTTTAGTAGTTATTATTCTAATTTTATTATTCCGCCTTATTATGGTTGAGCGGGCAATAGAACAGCTTACTTTTCAGCTAGATAATCTCTATAATGAAAAGACGCGGGCAAAGCTCAATGTTACGTTTGTGAGCAGACGGCTAATCAAGCTTGCAACGCTTATAAACATAGGCATATCAAAGCATGAGCAGACGCAAATCGTAAATAAACGCCGTGAGGACAATTTAAAAACCTCTATATCGGCAATATCGCATGATTTGCGTACACCGCTTACATCCATAATGGGATATTTACAGCTTATAAAGAACGATTCCTCAAAAACCGCTGAATATCTTAATACCATTGAACACCGGGCTAAAAGTCTGGGTGTGCTTATAAATGATTTTTATGAGATGTCATGCTTCGACGATGATTCTTATAACCCTCCTTTATCACGTATAGATGTCGTAGCGGTTTTGTCAGAATGTCTAGCCGGATGCTATTCCTTGTTTGAAGAGAAGGGGATTACTCCTCGTATAATCATTCCGGATAGAGCTGTTTACATTATAGGAAACGTTACCGTGTATGAGCGGATTTTTCAAAACCTAATAGGCAATGCACTTAAATTTTCTGATGATATCTCTATAACTCTATCGTCTAATGAAAATGAGATGGTATTTACAATAAAAAATCCTGCTGTTTTGCTCACACAGCAGGATATAAAGCATATTTTTGACCGGTTTTACACTGCCGACAAATCCCGTAAAAAGGGATCAGGATTGGGGTTATATATAGTGAAAACACTGTCACAGCATATGAATGCCGATGTGAGTGCGGAGTTTATTGATGGGATGTTCACCGTAACGCTAAAGCAAGCCATCGGTTAAACCGCATCCGTTCTTTTACCCTTAAACCGTGTCATGATAAATCCTGTCAGCAGTGTAACCACAACGACAGACCATCCGCCCGCTATCAGGTGCGGTATCGGGTATCCCTCATAAGGAGTTACTATATTGGTGTAGAGATAGGTGAGACTAATAGCAAGAAAAACTAGCGGACATAGGTATTTGACGCACACTATCCACCATTTACCGAACTTTAAGTCGGCATTCTCGTTTATAATATCAAGCACCTTACCCGCACCGAACACCCAGCACAGTGCAATCGTCTCAAAAAGCCCCAGCATGATGAGATTAAAGTCGTTGGCGAAATGGTCTACAATATCTAGCCAGTAAAGTCCTGCACGTGTGGCAAAGATAAGACTTAAAATAAATCCGGCAATGCACACCCCGATGGTTGTTTTCTTCTTATCCCATCCAAATTTATCCACAAGAGCTGTAATAATCGCCTCAACTATAGAGAATGCAGAGTCGATAGCCAGAGTAAACAGCATGACGAAGAAGATGACAGAAAAGATTATAACAGAAATCTTTCCGCCCGGCATCTGCGCTAATGCTGTAGGATATGTGACAAATGCAAGCATTATAC
>CAYSTR010000496.1:0-2632 GCA_964433745.1 uncultured Oscillospiraceae bacterium
AGCTGCTCATTGGCTATCCCAATCATTGCAAGATCACTCCCCGCAACGACAGTAGCTGTCTCGTCAACAACACCTATAACCCTGTCCAGCACATCCCTCATCTGGTTTATAACACTCTGAAACAATCTTCCCGACATAACACATCCTACCTTCCGGCAATTATTTTCACACCTTAATTTTACATGTTTCTTCAATATTTTGCAACACTAATATTAAAAAAAACATGACCCAAAACTCCAATGTTCTCTATTTCTCTCAATTATATCCTAAATATATTATTAATATATTAATAAAGTAAAAATTAATACAAATTCTTACCACTATATATAGTGCGGACAATCTCATCCATCTGCGGTTCGGTGACAGAAAGGTCAGTAAGTTCATTCTCCTTTGATACCACCGCGATAAATTCATTAAGCGATACCTGCTCTAGATCCACAGAAAGAATGCTCCTTCTCTCCTCTTCCCCGGTAAGCGAAACCCCCTGAAGAGTAAGCACATTAGTATCAAGCGGTTTTACAGTGGTGACACTCACGGTCTTTTTATTCCCCAGATATCGCTTCAACTCTGAAATAGAGCCATCAAACACGATACTGCCCTTATCAATAATAACAGCCGTATGAGCAAGACTTTCAATATCACCTAAATCATGTGTTGTGAGAATAAAGGTGACACCCTGCTTGTTCATGTCCTTGATAAACGAGCGTATGCTGTCCTTTGCAATAACATCAAGACCAATCGTCGGTTCGTCAAGAAACACCACCCGGGGTCCATGCAGCATGGCAATAATAAACTCGCACTTCATGCGCTCACCCAAAGACAGCACCCGCGTGGGTTTACTTATTATATCCCCCGCCGACAGAAGCTCTGTGAGCATCTCTAACCGCCCATTATAGCTTTTAGTGTCAATATTATAGATTGCCTTGTTCATTAAGAATGCATCAAGCGGCGGAATATCCCAGATAAGCTGTGACTTCTGCCCGAACATTGCACCTATACCTTGAACATATCGTGTGCGTTGTTTATGGGGATTAAGCCCCATTACATCTATATTTCCCGATGTTGGCGTAAGTATGCCGGTGAGCATTTTTATTGTCGTGGACTTTCCCGCTCCGTTAGGCCCTAACATACCCGCTATTATACCCTCTTTTACAGAGAAGCTAATTTCGTCCACTGCCTTGACAATAACCCTTTCCCGCACAAATAAGCTCTTTAGCGTGTCACGGACCGAGCTACCGCGTTTGTAGGTCACATATTCCTTCGAGAGCTTTTGTACGGAAATAATATCCATTTTATCTTCCCCCGTTTATTTCATAAAGCTCCATAGCTTTTTGGCACAGCTTAATAACACCTTTAGAGGTAACTGTCGCACCGGTGACAGTATCCACATCAATCTCCCCGGAAGCACCCTTAAACTGGGACATAAACTCCTCGTTTACCAGTACCCTGTCGCCTATACCGGGTGTCTCTGTAGCCGATATGATGTGTATTCCCTGTACTGTCCCATCCGCGCCAAACCCCACCATAGCTGTTATATCCCCGCCATACCCCTTGCTCTTGACGATAAAAGCTGTTCCCGCCCCATTCTCCGCTTTATATGCGGAAATGAACGCCTTGTCCTCTACTGTCAGCTCAAGCGGTATCAACCTATCGGCTTTAGGCAGAGCATTAGCGGCAAACTCCGACAGCTTATCATCCGAAAATCCCTTACCCAGCTCTTTAATTCCCGCTAAATGATATGTAAGCGTCAAAAGCCCCGACACAACGACACATACCATGAGGAGAATAAGAGCCGGACGCAGATAGTGTTTATAGATATTATTCATACGTCCCCCCTAGCTGCGTATCTCGCCCAGAGCCTTAACCGGTATTAGCCGGTCAATGTGGGGAGTTAAAAGATTCATTATAAGTATCGCAAATGATACCCCCTCGGGATATCCTCCGAACACGCGTATAACAATCGTAATAAGTCCACATCCGAAAGCAAAGAGTGCCTTACCCCACATGGACACAGGCGATGTGGCATAATCTGTAGCCATAAATACAGCACCCAGTACAAGCCCGCCCGACAGCACCTGATAAAGCGGATCAACACCAAATACAAAGGAAAGACCAAAAACCGTCAGTATGTATACGACAGGAATTATCGGCTTTATCACCTTTATGATACAGAGAAACAATCCTCCGGCTAAAATAGCAATTATCCCGGTCTCGCCGATACAGCCTGCTCTCGCACCAAAAAGCATATCCTGCACAGACGGTACAGCTGCACCGGCGGCAAGGTTAAGTAATGGTGTCGGGGTGGATACTGCATCCACAGAAAACCCCGGTGCTATAAAGTTTGTCATGTAGCCAGGAAATGAGATTAAAAGAATAACCCGCGCTGTTATGGCAGGATTGGCAAAGTTCTGTCCTATACCGCCGAAAGCCTGTTTAACAACGGCAATAGCTATAAACGAACCAAATACAGCCACCCAAAGCGGTATCGTTACAGGCAGATTAAATCCCAGAAGAAGCCCTGTTACAACGGCGGACAGATCACCTATGGTCTGGTTTCTCTTCATTATAAGTCTGCACAGATACTCAAATCCCACGCAAGATAAAACACACACGACCGTAACCAGAAGTGCCC